>CAYMGL010000185.1:0-5801 GCA_964389945.1 uncultured Actinomycetota bacterium | reverse complement strand
CCACCCACCTCGTCCGCGGCCGGCCGCTGATGGACGGCATCGACCCCGACGACCCACTCGACCTCGGTCCGGCACCTGCCGGTCCGTCACACCGCTGACCAGGAGCACACCCGTGCGCGACGAGACCCTCGCCATCCACGCCGGCTACGAGCCCGAGCCGACCACGAAGTCGGTCGCCGTGCCGATCTACCAGACCGTCGCCTACGAGTTCGACGACGCCCAGCACGGCGCGGACCTGTTCAACCTCGCCGTGCCCGGCAACATCTACACCCGCATCATGAACCCGACGCAGGCGGTGCTGGAGGAACGCCTCGCGCAGATGGAGGGTGGCGTCGCGGGACTGGCGACGTCGGCCGGCTCCGCAGCCATCAACTACGTCGCGCTGACGCTGGCCCGGGCGGGCAACAACATCGTCACCGTGCCGCAGCTGTACGGCGGCACGTACACGCTGTTCCGCCACATGCTCCCCAACCTCGGCATCGAGGCGCGCTTCGCCGAGGACGACTCGCCGGAGGCGCTGGCCGCCGAGATCGACGACGACACCGTGATGGTCTACCTGGAGTCGATCGGCAACCCGGCCGGCAACATCCCGGACATCGCCGGCATCGCCGAGGCCGCGCACGAGCACGGCGTCCCGGTCGTGGTCGACAACACGGTCGCCACGCCGGTCCTCTGCAAGCCGCTCGAGCACGGCGCCGACATCGTCGTGCACTCCCTGACCAAGTACATCGGGGGGCACGGCACGACGCTCGGCGGCGTGATCGTCGACGGCGGGAAGTTCGACTGGGAGGCCAACGCCGACCGGTTCCCCCAGTTCAGCACGCCCGAGCCGTCCTACCACGGGGTCGTCTACACCGAGGCGCTCGGTCCGGCGGCCTTCATCGGCCGTGCCCGCACGGTCGCGCTGCGCAACACTGGCTCGGCGATCTCGCCGATGAACGCGTGGCAGATCCTCCAGGGCATCCAGACGCTGTCGCTGCGCATGGAGCGGCACGTCGACAACGCCCAGGCGG
This sequence comes from uncultured Actinomycetota bacterium, assembly GCA_964389945.1. GTDB lineage: Bacteria > Actinomycetota > Nitriliruptoria > Nitriliruptorales > Nitriliruptoraceae > JBFGFG01. The sequence goes on along the minus strand of CAYMGL010000185.1, from coordinate 4,788 downwards.
TCGCCGAGTACCTCGAGGGCCACGAGCTGGTCGAGTGGGTCGAGTACGCGGGCCTGGCGTCCTCGCCCTACCACGCCAACGCACAGACCTACACCGGTGGCCGGCCGTCGGCGCTGCTGTCGTTCGGGATCAAGGGCGGCTTCGAGGCCGGCGAGAAGTGCTACGACGCCTTCGAGCTGTTCACCCGGCTGGTCAACATCGGCGACACCAAGTCGCTCGCCGCGCACCCCGCATCGACCACCCACCGCCAGCTCAACGAGGAGGAGCTCGCCGCGGCCGGCGTGCGCCCGGACATGATCCGGCTGTGCGTCGGGATCGAGCACATCGACGACATCCTCGCCGACCTCGACCAGGCACTGGCCGCCAGCCAGGCCTGAGGTCGCCGCCACCACGGATCGCCCCGGCCGTGTGCCGGGGCGACGCCGTCAGCCCGTGACGGTCGCGCGGCCTGATCGAGGCAAGTAGAATTGCCTCAATCATGACTGAGCAAACGTCCGACCTCGCCCGCCGGGCCCAGCGCCACGCCGCCCTGGGTGAGCCGCACCGCCTGCGGATCGTGGACGCGCTGCAGCTGTCGGACCGGACGCCGACCGAGCTCCGCGAGCTCACGGGCCTGTCCTCCAACCACCTCGCGTTCCACCTCGACGTCCTCGAGGGGGCGGGCCTGCTCGAACGGCACCGCTCCGAGGGCGACGGCCGTCGGCGGTACGTCACGCTGCGGTGGGAGGCCGCCGCCGGGCTCGCACTGCCCGCACCGTCGCTCGACGGGCCGATCGTCTTCGTGTGCACCCGCAACGCGGCACGGTCCCAGCTGGCGGCCGCGTTGTGGCAAGCCCGCACCGGCGATGCGGCGGCATCGGCAGGGGCGACGCCGGCCGACGGCCCCGACCCGGCCGCGGTGGACGTCGCTGCGGCGCACGGGCTCGACACGTCCGGTTGGCGGTCCGGCGGCTACGACGAGGTGGAGCTCGACCCAGCGCTGGTCGTCTCCGTCTGCGACCGGGCACGGGAGGGTGGGCTGCCGTGGTCGGTGCCGCACCTGCACTGGTCGGTCCCCGACCCGGCCGGCGGGACGCGTCGCGACTACCAGCGCGCCTACGACGACATCGAGGGCCGCGTCCGGCGCCTCGCGGCAGCCCGGAGCGCGGCGTGAACGACCTCGACCCGAAGGCCCTCGTGGCCGAGTTCCTCGGCACGGCGCTCCTGCTGTCCGCGGTCGTCGGCAGCGGCATCGTGACGTCGACCGACGGGGCCGCGTCCACCCAGCTGTTCCAGCACGCCGTGGTCGTCGGCCTCGCGCTCGTCGTCCTGATCCTCGTCCTCGGCCCGGTCTCCGGCGCCCACTTCAACCCCGCCGTCACGCTGGCGGACTGGTGGTTCGGTGGCGTCTCGGCCGCCCGCGCCGTGCGGTTCGTCCTCGCGCAGGTCGCCGGCGGCGCGGTCGGCGTCGTCGCGACGAACGCGATGTTCGGCGAGACCGTCGTCGCGCTCTCGGCGAACCCCCGCGACGGGCTCGGGCTGGCGGCGGCCGAGGTCGTCGCCACGGCCGGCCTCGTGCTCGTCATCTTCGCGCTCGTCCGCAGCGACCGCACCGGCGCGATCCCCGGCGCCGTCGGGGCCTGGGTCGGCGCCGCGATCTTCTTCACCGCCTCGGCGTGCTTCGCCAACCCGGCGGTCACCCTCGCCCGGGCCCTGACCGACACCTGGACCGGCATCGCGCCGGCATCGGTCCCGGGCTTCCTGCTCGGCCAGGCCGTCGGTGTCGCCGTCGCGATCCCGCTCGTGCGCTGGTTCTACGCGCCGACCCCGGCCGAGGCCCGCGACGTCGTCCTGCCGCACGACCACACCCCGACCACGACCGGAGCCACCCCGTGAGCACCGACATCCCCACCGTCCTCTACCTCTGCGTCCACAACGCCGGCCGCTCGCAGATGGCCGCCGGTTGGACCCGCCACCTCGGCGGGGACGGGGTGCGCGTCCTGTCCGGCGGGTCCGAGCCGGCCGACGACGTGAACCCGTCGGCCGTCGCGGCCATGGAGGAGGTGGGCGTCGACATCGCCGGGGCCCAGCCCCAGCGCTGGTCCGACACGACGCTGGACATGGCCGACGTGGTCGTCACGATGGGCTGCGGCGACACCTGCCCGGTGCTGCCGGGCAAGCGCTACCTCGACTGGCCGCTGGACGACCCGGCCGGCAAGGGCGTCGAGGACGTCCGGCCCGTCCGCGACGAGATCGAGCAGCGGGTCCGTGGGCTCCTCGACGAGCTCGGCGTCGACGTCAGCGGCTGATCAGACCTCGAGGGCGTCGCGCAGCACCGCCAGCGCCTCGGGACGCACGCGGTACCAGGCCCAGCGCCCGCGCTGCTCGCGGTCGAGCAGCCCGGCCTCGGTGAGGATCGACAGGTGGTGGCTCACCGTCGGCTGGCTGCGTCCGACCGGCTCGGTGAGGTCGCAGCCGCAGGCCTCGCCGCCGTCGGCGTTCGCGACGAGACTGAGCAGCCGCAGGCGGACCGGGTCGGCGAGCACCTTGAACGCGGCGGCGAGCTGCACGGCCTCGTCCTCGTCGAGGGCGGCCTCGACCAGTGGGTCGCAGCAGGCCGTGATCGTCGCGGTGTCCATGGTGCCTCCTCCGTGCGACCAAGGTATCGACCCTTGTCGATGTGTGGAGGTTTCGGTGCGACGGGCCGATGCGGTTGACTGCAGCGGCACCTGCGGAGAGGGCCCACCCCGATGGCCGACGTGCTGATCGTCGACGACGACCCGGCGGTGCTCGCGCTGCTGGAGGTCCTCGTCGGGCACTTCGGCCACGACGTGCGCAGCGCCGCGAACGCGGAGGACGCGCTGCTCGAGTCCGCCCAGAAGCGACCCGACCTCCTCCTGCTCGACATCTCGCTGCCCGGCCGTGACGGCGACGAGCTGGTCGAGCTGCTGCTGCGGGGCATCGGCCGGCCGCGGTCGCTGGTGTTCGTGTCCGCGCTGCCCGAGCCCCGGGTCCGCGAGCTGGCCGAGCGTTACGACGCCCGCTACGTCCACAAGCCGTTCGACGCCCTGGAGTTCGAGCAGGTCGTCGCCGAGGCGCTGGCCGAGACCGGCGCCACCGACGTCCTGGCCTCGATCGGGCGCGCGATGGTCGAGGACGAGCCGGACGATGACGGCGACGACGGGGCTGCGGACGGGACGGCCCCGCCCGCGCCGTAGGCTGTCGCCGGTCCGTCCCACACGAAAGGCCGCCGTCGTGCCCCGCGTCGCCGTCGACGTGCTCCTCAAGCACGAGATCCTCGACCCCCAGGGTCGCGCCGTCGAGCGTGCCCTGCCCGGGCTCGGCCACGAGGGCGTCAGCGACGTGCGCGTCGGTCGCCACATCGAGCTGGTCGTGGACGCCGAGGGCGACGACCTGCACGAGCGCGTCGAGGCCATGTGCGAGGGCTTCCTCACCAACCCGATCATCGAGACCTACGTGTGGCGGGTGATCAGCGAGGACGAGCGCGCCGACCGGGGCGGCGAGGCCTGATGGCACGCCGCTCGCCCGGAGGTGTCGGTGACGGCCTGCCGGCCGAGCCCGACGGCACGCCGCTGCTCGCCCGGTGGTTCGTCCTGGCCATGCTGGCGCTGTCGGTGGTGGCCATCAGCATGACCGCGTTCGCACTGGCGCAGCGGGTCGACCCGCCGGCGGAGGTCTTCCCGGCCGCCGAGCGGCGCAACCCGGGCACCGCCGAGGTCACCCACGAGCGTGGCCAGGTGGTGATCGCCGACGACACCTCGGTGAGCCAGCCGGTCACCTGCGCGCCCCGGGTGCGTCTGGTCGGCGACGAGGGCGGCCGCGCCACGCTGCAGCGCGCGTTCGGCGTGCTGTGCGCGCAGCTGGACGCTGACGACGGCTCGCTCGCGCAGGTGGCCGCGGGGTTGGCGGCGCTCGACGACGCCGGCGGCATCGCCCGTATCGCCCAGGCGGCCGCGACCGGCATCGACTCCAGCGCCCGCATCGAGGACGGCGTGCCGGTCGTCGAGCTGGCGCCCAAGTTCCAGTTCGAGAACGCGCGGCTCGGCGCCCCCTTCCTCGCGCACGAGCTGTTCCACCTCGGCAGCGACGACTGGCCGGGCACGCCCGTGACGGCCGAGGACGAGGCCGGCGCCATGCGCGTGCAGCTGGAGGTCTGCAACGGGCTGCGGGCGCCCGAGGACGCGCTGCCCCGCGGCTGTGGTGACGCCGCCGAGCTGCTGGACGCCGACGATCCCGTCGGGGCGCTGCGCGAGGCGGGGTTCCCGCAGTAGCCCGCGTACGCTGCCCGCCACCGTCGACTCCCAGAGGTCCCGCACGTGCGCATCGGCGTCGTCACCTTCCCCGGTTCGCTGGACGACCGCGACGCGGCCCACGCCGTGCGCGTCGCCGGGGGCGAGGCCGTCGGCCTGTGGCACCGCGAGGCCGACCTCCACGGGGTCGACGCCGTGGTGCTGCCCGGCGGCTTCAGCTACGGCGACTACCTGCGCTGCGGCGCGATCGCGCACCTGGCTCCGGTCATGGGCGCCATCAAGACGTTCGCCGAGCGGGGTGGGCCGGTGCTCGGCATCTGCAACGGGTTCCAGATCCTGTGCGAGACCGGCCTGCTGCCCGGTGCCATGCTGCGCAACGACGGCCTGCGGTTCACGTCGATCCCCGTCGAGCTCGAGGTGGGCAACGCCGCGACCGCGTGGACCAGCGCGTACGAGGCGGGCCAGCGGATCACGATCCCGCTGAAGAACGGCGAGGGGCGCTACCACGCCGACGAGGCGACCCTCGACCAGCTCGAGG
>CAYMGL010000184.1:0-5814 GCA_964389945.1 uncultured Actinomycetota bacterium | reverse complement strand
CGGGATCAGCCGTCCCAGGCCTGCACGAGCGTCTCGTGCGCGATGCGTCCGTCGCGCAGCTCGCAGGTCTCTGAGGTCAGGACCCGCTCGCCGGTGTCGTACTGGCACGCGACGCGGAAGGCGAGGCGGTCGCCCGCCGTGAAGGCGTCGTCGACCTCGTGCACCATGTCTCGGGCACACACGTCGTCGAAGTAGGCCCGGATCGCGTCCTTGCCCGCGAGCCGTCGTGGGTTGCTGGGTGGCGTCGTCGTGTCGATGATCTCGATGACGGCGTCGTCGGTGTAGAGATCGGTCAGCATCGCTGCGTCGTGCGCCTGGTGGGCGCGCCGCAGCGTCGCGGTGTCGAAGGTGGCCATGTCACGCTCCCGTTCGTGTGGTCCGTCGTGGGGTCACGGCGTGATGTTCTGGTTGCCCCGGAACAGGTTGTCCGGGTCGTACGTGCGCTTGACCTCGACCAGTCGGTCGTAGTTCTCGCCGTAGTTGGCTCGGATGCGGGTGTCGTCGTCCGCGCCCATGAAGTTGACGTAGCCGCCCGGCTCCGAGTGCGGGCTGATGGCGTCCGAGTAGTCGCGGACCCACTCGATGTTGGCGTCGTCGTTGACCGGGTCGTCCCAGCCGCTGAGGATCACCATCGAGAAGTTCGCGTCGCGGTGGCCGAACGCCGTCTCGTGCGGACCGACGTCGTGGCAGGCGCCGTTGATCGGATAGAGGTGCATCGTGGAGCTCACCGTCGGTGCTGCCGGCCCGTGCTCGAGGTGGGCGGCGATCGCCTCGTCGGTCAGCTCCTTGACGAAGTTGCCCTTCCAGTACTGGCGCAGGCCCTTGGGGAACAGCCCGTCGAACGCCGCGTTGATCGCGGGGTAGGGGACCGTCCCGACGTGTTCGGCCTTGATCTCGGCGACGTCACGGAACGCCGCGAACTGCTGCTCGGCCTGGTCCAGCGGCCCGGCCCAGCACGCGACGAGCGCGACGAACATGTCGCCGTGCCGGTCCTCGGGGATGAACGGCAGCGGCGGCGCGATCTGGAAGGCCGGGAACACGCCCATCTCGCGCGGCGCGTCCTTGATGTAGTCGCGGTAGAACCGGAGGATCGTCTCGGCCTCCTCGACCTCGTAGAACATCGGTCCGAAGTGGACCTGGTCGACCTCGTGCAGGCGGTACTCCAGCGACGTGCAGACGCCGAAGTTCCCGCCTCCGCCTCGCAGTGCCCAGAACAGGTCCGGGTGCTCCTTCTCGCTGGTCATCAGGAACTGCCCGTCGGCCGTCACGACGTCCGCCGACACGAGGTTGTCCAGCGACAGCCCGAGCCCGCGCGACAGGTAGCCGATGCCCCCGCCGAGGGTCAGCCCGGCGATGCCGGTCGTCGAGATGACGCCGCCCGTCGTCGCCAGGCCGAACGCATTCGTCGCGGCGTTGAAGTCACCCCACGTGACGCCCGGCTCCGCCCGTGCGGTCCGGCTCACCGGGTCCACCCGGACGCCACGCATGCCCGAGCAGTCGATCACCAGGCCGCCGTCGTTGGTGCCGAAGCCCGGTGCGCTGTGCCCGCCACCGCGAACCGCGAGGTCGAGGCCCGTCTCCCGGGCGAAGTCGACCGCGGTCATGATGTCGCCGGCATTCGCCACGCGCACCACGACCGCAGGTCGTCGATCGATCATGCCGTTGTGCACGGCCCGGGCCTCGTCGTAGCCCGTGTCCTCCGGCGTGATCACGTCACCCCGGAGCTGCTCCCGCAACCCACTCACATCCATGGATCCCATCACCTGCTCTCCCTTCAGATGAGACCCTCCACCGTCCGCCGGGAACTGCCCGACGTCAATGGGAGATGGAGCGCCGGTCTCCGGCGTCCTCATGGCGTCGTCAGGCCACGCGGACCAGCCGGGCGCCGGGCACACCGGCGAAGCGGTCGGGGTCGCACGTCAGGACGATCACCTGGGCGCTCGTCCCCACGTCGGCCAGCAGGGTGTTGACGCGATCCGTGCGGGTCGGGTCGGCGTAGCCGAGGGCGTCGTCGAGGATCAGTGGGACGCCGTCCTCGGTGTCGACCAGCGACGCCGCGGCCAGCCGGGTGATGATCGCCAGCTGCTCCTGCGCCCCACCCGACAGCTGCTCGACCGCGAGCGTCCGTCCGGCGAGCGTGCGTGACACGACCCGCAGGTGCTCGTCCAGCTCGACGGTGAAGTCCTCGCCGAACACGACCCGGCCGAGGCGTTCGATCTCGGCCCGCAGGGGTGCCTGGTAGCGGGCCCGGGCCTCGTCACGGTGTCGGTGGAGCGTCTCGCGCAGCAGCTTGAGCGCCTCGGCACGGTGCCGCAGCGCGTCACGGCGGGCCGTGGCGTCGTCGAGCGCGGCCTCCAGCTGCGGCACCTTCTCGCCGAGGCCGGCGGAGGCTGACGCCTCGATCTCGCCCCACAGCTGCGCGCGCTCGAGGTCCGCCTCCTGCAGCTGCTGGCGCGTCGACGACAGGCGCGCCTGCGCAGCCTCGGCATCGGCCTCGATCGTGGCGACGTCCAGGTCGGCCAGCGCGGTCCGTGCGGTAGCCAGTGCTGCCTCCGCGGTGGCGACCCGTGCCTCGGCCTCCTCCACGGCCGTCGCCAACGTCTCGTCGGGTGTGGCGGCACGGGCCTCCTCCAGGCGGGTCCGCGCCTCGTCGAGCTGTTCGGCCAACCCGTCGCGTCGGGCCACGGCCTCGGCCGCGGCGGTCCGTGCCGTCCCGGCGGCCGCCACCGCGGTCTCCAACGCCGTCTCGGCCGTGGTGAGCGTCGCCTGTGCGGCGTCCACCTCGGCCTGTGCGGTGGCGACGAGGTCCTCGGCGTGCGCGACGTCGTCGGGCAGGGGCCGGTCGTCGGGCCGGTCCGCGCGCAGCTCGCTGACCGTCGCCGTGGTCCGCGTCAGTGCGGCCCGGAGGCCGTCGAGGCCGTCGACGGCGACCAGCTGCTGCCACTCGCCGTCCGTCTGCTCGAGCGCGCGGCGGGCGTCCTGTGCGGCCTCGCGGCGGGCGCGGGCCGCTGCGACGTCCGGCACGCCCGCTTCCTCCAACGCACGGGCGAGTGCGTGGACGGCGTCGCCGTGGGCGTCGCGCAGCTCGGCGGCGGACGCGCCCGGGGTGACGGTCACGGTCACCTCGCCGACGCGGACCGTGACCTGCCCGTCCACGCTGCGTCCGAGTGCGCCCTCGTCGAACGGGACGGGGTCGCCGTCGATGGTCACGTCGCTGCCGGTCGGTCCCTCGACCCGCAGGTGGGGGAGGTCTGCCTCCAGGACGGCAGCGGCCGTCCGCACGTCCTCCGCGAGGGCCTCGAGCCGGCGGATCGTCGCCTGGCTGGGGGCGCCGTCGTCCAGCCGCGCCTTGGCGTCCTCGCGCTGCTCGTGCAGCGCTGTGGCACGGTCGATCCTGGCGCGCAGGGACGCGACGTCACCCTCCATGCGCAGGAGCCGGACGTCCGCCTCGGCCGCACGCAGCGCCCGGCGAGCGGCGGCGACCTCGGTGCGGGCCTCGTCGCGGGCCGCGCGGGCGTCGGTCACGCGTCGCTCGGCCGCCTCGGCCTGTCCCTCCGCGCGCTCGACGGCGTCGGTGCGGTCGGTCAGGACCGCGGCGAGGCTGGTGACCCGGTCGGCGAGCATCGTGCGGTCGGCGACGGCGTCGCGGGCGCGGGTCACGGCCGAGCGGGCCACCTCGGCGTCACGCTCGGCCGTCGCCAGGGCCTCGCGCTGCCGGGTCACCTGGGCGAGCGCCTCGGTCGTGGTCTTGGCGCGGCTCTCCAGGGCGGGCAGCGCGTCGCGCCAGGCGGCGAGCTGTTCGACCAGCCCGTCGTGGCGTGTCGTGGCGTCCTGCACGCCGGCCAGTGTCTGCCGGGCCGCGGTGAGCTCGGCGTCCGCGGCCCCGACCGCGTCGTCGGCCTCCTGCAGCGGCTTGCGGGGGCGGCCGGTCTCGGTCCAGAACTCGGCCGCCGCCGCGTCCACGCGGTCCACCAGCGAGCCGTCCTCGGCGAGGGTCGCGGCGCCCGCACCGGCCGCGTCGAGGGCCGCGGCGAGCGCGCCCGACGCGGTCAGGTCGGCCTGTCCGACGTCGTGGCGCTGCTGGACGCGCAGCGCCGCCCACAGCTCCTCGTCGACGGTCTCGTCGAGGATCTCGGTCATCCGGTCGTGCGCGGCATCGCCGGTCAGCGACTCGTTGCGGGGCGCGTGCACGGTCAGCGAGGTCTCGCGGCGGCCCGCCGTGCGCCCGAACACCTTGCGGTAGGTCACCCGGTACGGGCCGGTCGAGCACTCGAGCTCGATCGTCGGGTCGGCGTCGACGTGCACCGGTCGCACCGACCGGATCCGTTCGTTGTCGTAGCGGTCCTTCTCCTCCAGCAGCAGCTGGAGTGCCGTGGCGATCGTCGACTTGCCGGCCTCGTTCGGGCCCACGACCACGGTGACGCCCTCGCCGAACTCGAGCGCACGGTCCTCCACCCCAGCGACGTGCTGGAGGTGGATGCGGTGGATCCTCACTGGGTCCTCCCGTGCTCGGGCCGACTGCTGCACAGGGTGGAGGAGGGGTGTGACATTGCCGTGGAGGAGCGACGAGCACGGGTGCGACACGGGGAACGGTGGCACGTCGCAGCCGCACGCCACCCACCGAGGTCCTGCATGGCTGACCGACTGCTGCTCATCGCCGATGACACCTTCGACGCGCTCACCGAGATGCCGTCGGAGCTGCGCACGCTCCTGGGCGACAGTGCGCACGTCCACGTCGTCGCGCCGACGACCGGCACGCGGCTGGAGACCCTCACCGAGGACGAGGAGATCTACCGCGATGCCATCGAGCGCGCCGACAGGGTCGCCGACGTCGTCCGCGAGCAGGGTGTCGACGTGACGGCCGACCACAGCGAGTCCGCGCCCCTGGAGTCCGCGACCGCCGCCCTGAAGGCGGGCACGTACGACAGCGTGGTCGTGGTCACCACCGACGAGGGCCACTGGCGCGAGCAGGGCCTGCTCGACGAGTTGCGGGCCACCACGGACGTCGACGTGCACGCTGTGTCGCCGGACTGAGGTCCACCGGTACCGTCCCCGCTGCGCCGCGGCCCGTGTGCCGCGGCGGACACGTTCCCGGCCCTCGTGCCGGCCCCACGCCTCCCGCGTGCGCGTCGCGTGTCACCCACGCAACGCCCCAGTTCCCGCCCGGCGACGCCCGGACGGGCCGTCAGCGCCGTGCCCGGCGCACCGGAGACCTCCACCCGTGACCAGCACCACCTCCTCCCAGCCGACCTTCCGCGAGCTCGGCGTCGCCAAGAAGCTGCACGACGTCCTGCACAGCAACGGCATGACGTCGGCCTTCCCGATCCAGGCCGAGACCCTGCCCGCCACGCTGCGCGGCCAGGACCTGTGCGGCAAGGCACCCACCGGGTCGGGCAAGACGCTCGCCTTCGCCATCCCCGTGGTCGAGAACACCCGCCCTGACAGTGACCCGCACCACCCGGGCGCCCTCGTGCTGACCCCCACCCGCGAGCTCGCCAACCAGGTGCACGACACGATCCTGCCGCTGGCGAAGGCACGCCGCCGCTGGGTCGCCAGCTTCTACGGCGGCACGAACGTCAGGAACGACATCAACCGGCTGAAGAAGGGCGTCGACATCGTCGTCGGCACCCCCGGCCGGCTCGAGGACCTCATCCAGCAGGGCCAGCTCCACCTCGACCAGGTCAAGGTCGTCGTGGTCGACGAGGCCGACCGGATGGCCGACATGGGCGTCCTGCCCGCCGTCCGGCGCCTGCTCGACAAGACCCACCGCGACCGCCAGACGCTGCTGTTCTCGGCGACGCTCGACGGCGACGT
>CAYMGL010000183.1:0-5854 GCA_964389945.1 uncultured Actinomycetota bacterium | reverse complement strand
GGCTGTGGATGGCCGACAGCCGACGCGAGTGGACCGTCGTAGGCTCGTCACAGCCCGCAGACAGGACGATCGTGCGCCGACTCCGTCACTGCTGCCTGCTCCTCGTGGTGGCCGTGCTCGCAGCAGGCTGTGGCCTGGGCGACGACCCGGTGGTCGCGACCGAGGACGAGGTCCTCGAGGCGCTCCTGGCGTTGCGTGAGGGCGCCGAGGGCCGCCTGACGGCGTCCCTCGAGCTGGACGAGGGCGAGGTCCGCGACGTCCTGCGCGACGACGAGGAGGCCCGCGCGCTGTTCGAGGAGGAGTTCGGCGACGGTGACGTGGACGACCTGGTGGCCGAGCTCACGGCCGCGCGTGACCGCCTCGCCGAGCACGCACTGCTGCTGGCGACGGGCGCTGACGGATCGGGCCGCGTCGCGGTCGAGTCACGGGGCGAGGTGTGGCTGGACCTGCGGGCGGGCAGCGACATCGCGCCGGGGGACGACCCGCGTGACGGCTTCCGCGTCGACCTGCAGGCCCGTGTCGACTGGGCGGTCGCGAGCGAGCTGTTCAGCGAGCCGGACCTCCTCGGCGACCTCGACGAGGCAGCCGCCCAGCTCGCGCCCTTCCTCGGGACGATGCCCGAGACCGACGCGGTCCAGCGCGTGCTGCTGGGGCTCCTCGGCGGTGAGCTGGTCGCGATCAGCGGCGAGGTCGGACCGGCCCTGCTCGACGCCCTCGGCGCGCTGGGCGGTCCCGCGGCGGACGCGGCCGTGGACGGCAGCACCCTGCCACAGCTCGACCTCGACCCGCGCGACCTGGCCGCGACCGCGCTGTCGTTCGACGGCTTCCGACGCGACGGCGAGGACACGCTGGTCGACGTGACCGTCGAGTTGCGGGCGGCCGCGTCCGCCGTGCTCGACGAGCTCGCTGCCGCACCCGACGCCGCCGGGCTGACCTTCGACGACGTGGCGGCTGCACGCGCCGACCTCGACGAGCTGCCCGAGCAGCTCATGGACGTCGCCGTCCTGCGGTTCGGGCCCGAGGGGACGCTGCTGCAGGTCCGCGCCGACCTGCTCGACCTGGCCGTGCAGCTCGCCCGGGCGGCGACCCCCGACGACCCGGACCTGGCGGTCGTCGAGCGGGTCGCGGGACGGTTGGACGCCACCGGCCTCTTCGCCGATCTCGCCGTCACCGGCGTGGGCACGACGCCGACCGTCCTCGGCGATCCGACGGCCGTGGCCACGCCGGACGAGGTCGTCCGCGCCGTCAGCGGTCTGCTGTTCAGTGGGCTCGGGCGGGACGGCGGCGACCTGCGCGGGCTCGAGGACCTCCTCCCGGACGAGTCGACCGGCGACTGACCACGGCTACCGTCCCGGCCGGGAGGTGTCGCGTGCGTCGGATCGTGCTCGTCGTCGGGGTTCTGCTCGTCGTGCTCGCCGTCGGTGTGGGGTGGTACCTCGCGCCGATCGGTCCGATCGCGACCGGGTACGCAGCACAGGTCGGCTGCGGGGTGCACCTCATCGCCGACCGCCCGATCGACGAGGTCATCCCGGAGCTGCCGGAGAACCCGCTCGTGCCGCTCCTGCGCGTCGACGCGCCCGGTGACGGCTCCTTCCGCGCCGACCTCCTTGGCCTGTACGACAGCGTCTCCGTCCAGACGGCTGACGGCGGCTGCCGCCTGGTCGACCCGCAGGACGCGGCCGAGCTGGCCACGACGGACCCCGCCGCCATCGAGCCCACGGACGGGGACCTGACCGTCCCGGCCGACCCCGCTGCTGCGGCCGCCGACGCGGGGTTCGACACCGCCGCGCTCTCGGCGACGATCGAGGCCACCTTCGACGAGGACGACGACCCCGACACCGAGGTGGGGACACGTGCCGTCCTCGTGGTCCACGAGGGGACGGTCGTCGCCGAGCGGTACGCCCCCGGCTTCGACGCGGACACGCCCCTGCTGGGCTGGTCGATGACGAAGTCCATCGGCAACGCCATCGCCGGGACGCTGGTCCGCGACGGGCAGCTCTCGCTGGACGACGACGACCTCTGGCCCGGGTGGCAGGACGACCCCGACGACCTGCGCCGCGAGATCACGGTCGAGCAGCTGCTCACGATGACCGACGCCCTGGCCTTCGACGAGGTCTATGACCCGGACACCGACGCCACCCGGATGCTGTTCCGGCCCGGCGACGCCGCCGCCTACGCCGCGGACCAGGAGCTGGTCGACGTGCCGGGTGGCGTCTGGTCGTACTCGTCGGGGACCACCAACCTGCTGTGCGACGTGCTCGCGCGGGCCGACGGCGGGGACCCGTCGACGCTCGCCGCCCGCCGCGTGCTGGCGCCGCTGGGCATGACCTCCGCCGTGGTCGGGACGGACACGTCCGGTGACCCCGTCTGCTCCAGCTACGCCTACGCCACGGCCCAGGACTGGGCGCGATTCGGGCAGCTCTACCTCCAGGACGGCGAGTGGGCTGGCACCCGCATCCTGCCCGAGGGCTGGGTCGAGTTCTCGACCGCGCCCGTGCTGCTCCCCACGGAGGAGCCGTACGGCGCGCAGTGGTGGCTCAACGCGGACGCCGACGGACGCGTGCGGATGCCCAGTGTCCCCGAGGACGCGTTCTGGGCATCGGGGAACGAGGGCCAGCAGGTCGTCGTCCTCCCCAGCGACGACCTCGTCGTCGTCCGACTCGGGCTGACCCGCGGCTACGACGGCATCTCGTGGGGTCTCGAGGACCTGCTGCGCGGCGTGCTCGACGCCGCCCCGACCGACTGACAGAGGACTGCAGACATGGGTTTCGTGCGGCGCGGCGGCGGTGGCGGCGGTGGCGGCGACGAGGGCGGCGGCGACGAGGAGCAGGGCGTCTCCATCAAGCGGTGCGAGATCTGCCGTCGCGAGCTCCTGCCGTGGGAGGACACCTGCCCCGACGACGGCGGCCGTGCCATCGCACCGGAGTCGGTCCGACCCGAGCACGACGCGCTGCTCGCCCGCCTGCTCGCCGAGGAGGAGGGCGAGGAGGACGACGACGAGGCCGCCGACGACGGCGGACCGTCGTGGCCGGCGAACGAGGACCCGGCCACCGACTGAGCGGCCGTACGCTGCGGGCATGCCTGCCTGCCCCGTGTGCCGTGACGACTTCGAGGACGACGTCCGGGTCTGTCCGGTCGACGGCGAGGTGCTCGTCCCGCGGGCACAACTGCCACCACCGCCCGTCGGCGACGCCCAGCTGGGCCTGTTCCACCCGACCGTGGTGCTGCTCGTGCAGCGCTGGCTGCGGGCGAACACGATCCCGTTCCGCACGATCGAGGTCGACGACCGCCGGGTCGAGCTGCGACTGCCCGCGGACGTCCGGGACGACCTGCGCGCCACCCTGACGCTCAACTGGCCGGACTTCGTCCGTGCGCTGGAGCCCGAGGCTCGCCAGCAGCTGGTGGACGACGGGGCCACCGGCGACCATCCCGGGTGGCTGGACGCCCCCCGCGGCGCATGGGTCGACGACGAGGGCCGCCTGCGGGTCGAGGCCGGGCCCGACGAGGTCGCCAGCGAGGACGCGGCACGGACGGTCGGGCCCGCGCTCGTCATCGTCGGCGTCGTGGTCCTGCTGCTGTCGTGGGTGACCGGGTTCGACGCAGGGCCGGTCCTGCTCGGCGTCGGCGCCGTCGTCCTCGGCCTCCTGCTCCCCCGATGAGCGACACGCTCGTCCCCGAGCAGCCACCGACGCACGGCCGGCGGACCATCGCCCTCGGCGTCCTGCTCGGTGTGCTCGGGACGGCCGCTGCCGTCGCCTTCAAGTGGCGGTGCGGCATCCCGGCCGGCCTCGAGGGCCAGTACCTGCAGCTGTGCTACTCCGACATCCCGCCGCTGTACTTCACCGAGCGCCTCGACGTCGGCGCCGTCCCCTACCTGGACCACCCGGTCGAGTACCCGCCGCTGACCGGTCTGTGGATGTGGCTCGCGGCGTTGCCGGCGACCACGGTGGCAGGGTTCTTCGGTTGGACGAGCGTGCTGCTGGTCGTGGCCGGTGGCGTGACCGGCGGGCTGCTCGCGTCCGAGGTGGGCCTGCGACGCACGTTGGTGTTCGCGGCCGCACCGACGCTGTGGGTGAGCGGCGCGGTGAACTGGGACCTGCCGTCGGTGGCCCTGGCCACCGCTGGGCTGGTGGCCCACCGTCGGGGGCGCGACGGTTGGGCCGGAGCGTGGCTGGGACTGGGCACCGCCGCGAAGCTGTGGCCTGCACTGCTGCTGCCGGCCGTCGTGCTGGGTGCGGGCGTGCGGCGGGGCACGGCGGCCGGCGTCCGCACCGCGGCGGTGGCGGTCGTGGCGTGGCTCGTCGTCAACCTCCCGGTGGCCGTCGTGGCACCCGACGGGTGGCTGCGCTTCCTCGAGCTCAACCGCGAACGGGCCGCCGACTGGGACAGCCTGTGGCGCATCGTCGGGGGCTGGGCCGGCCTCGACCTCCCGATCCCGACGCTGAACCTCGTCGCGGCCGTCGTGACCCTCGTCGGCCTCGTCGTCCTCCTGGTGCTCGCCGTGCGCTGGGACCGGCCCCAGCAGTGGCACCTGGTCGCGCTGCCGCTCGTGGCGTGGTTCCTGCTCGCGAACAAGGTCTGGTCCCCCCAGTTCTCGCTCTGGCTGCTGCCGCTGCTCGCGCTCGCCACCCCGTCGTTGTGGGGCCTGCTGGCGTTCTTCGTGGCCGACGTGGCCGTCACCGCGACGCGCTTCCCCTACCTCGGCAGCTTCGCCGGGCTGGAGGGCGCGGGCAGCGAGACCGCCTTCGAGGTTGCCGTGCTGGTGCGCGCGGTGGTCGTGGCCGCCGTCGCGCTGCAGGGCTGGCGCCGGGCAGCGCGGCCCCCGACACCGACGACCACCCGCCTGCGCCTACCGGGCCCGACGTCGTGACTGCCGCGAAGGGCGCGACGCGCCCCTGGAGGAGCGCCAGCGGCGCCGTGGCGCTGCTCTGGGTCGTGACGATGCTCGTCGTGGTCGTCGCGACGGGCTCCGTCGGGGCCCGCGAGGCCGTCCCCGTGACGCCGGCACCGGGGTTCGGTGGGTGGCCGGCGCCACCGGTCGACGCGACCGGGCTCGACCTGCTGCGCACCGGCCTCGTCCGCTTCGACGCGCTCTGGTACCTCGCCATCGCCAGCGACGGCTACCCGACGACGGTCACCGTCCCACAGGCAGCCGCGTTCCTGCCCGCCTACCCGGCACTGGTCGCCCTCGTCGGCGCCGTGCTCGGTGGCCGGCTCGTCGTCGCGGCGCTCCTGGTCTCGTTCGTCGCGACCGTCACGAGCGTGGTCGGCCTCCAGCGACTGGCGGCGCTGCTCGGCGGCGGCACCGACGGCCGCCTGCCCACCACCGTCACGCTCGTCACCCTGGCGTTCCCCACGTCGTTCTTCCTCCTCGCCCCCTACGCCGAGTCGCTCCTGCTGGCCGCCTCGGTCTGGGCACTCGTGCACGCGGCCGAGGGCCGACCCGTCGCGAGTGCGGCCCTGGCCGCACTCGCGACCCTGACGCGTCCCACCGGCGCGCTGCTCGCGGTCCCGCTGCTGCTGGGTGTGGTGCGCAGCCGCCGACCCGTCCACGGGTGGTGGCGTGCCGCCACGACGCGACGACAGGTGCTGCGCGGCCACCTCGTGCCGGCCCTCGGTGTCGCCGTGGGCGGCGCGGCACTCCTCGTAGGGGGCGCCCTGCTCTGGGGGGACCCGCTGGCCGTCGCCAACGCGCAGGACGGCTGGCAACGGACGCCGACGTTCCCCCTGCGGGCCCTGTGGGACGGGTTCCGCTTCGGCGCCGACGCGCTGGCCGGCGGTGCCACCGTCTACCACCTGCTGGACGTCGTGGTCCTGGGGCTCACGCTGACCGGCGTCGCCGTCATGGCACGTC
>CAYMGL010000182.1:0-5885 GCA_964389945.1 uncultured Actinomycetota bacterium | reverse complement strand
CGTCGTCCTGCTCGGCGATCACGGCGTAGCCGTTGAAGTACCCGCCGGTGTAGTTCGAGCAGCTCACGACGGCCGCCCGGAACCGGTCGACCGACGTGCCCGGCGCCGGCAGCGTCCGTGTCCGGCCGACGAGGCTGACGCGGCCGTCGGGGCCTGCGAACTGGTAGTAGTAGGTGGTCGCCGGGTCCAGCCCCGTCACGTCCACCTTGCAGCAGAAGTCGGTGTCGGGACCGACCGTCGGCGTGAGCGAGGCCACCTCGTCCGACAACGTCGCGTCGGCGAACACGCGCAGCGTCAGCTGCACGTCACCGGTCGTGCCGGACGGCGGGGAGTACCGGGTCCAGAGGATGACGCGGTCCGACAGGGGGTCACCGGAGGCCACGCCGTGCACGAACGGCGCCAGCGCCTCGTCGGCGTGGGCCCAGGGCCGCTGGCCGAGCGCCGTCAGGGCAACGGCACCGGCACCGGCGACACCGGCACGCTGCAGGAAGGAACGACGGTCGAACGGCGAGGACGGCACGGGACTGCTCCGGGGGCAGGTGGGAAGAACGACGCGGCGTGTGCGTTGTCGTCAACGAGGAGACCGGCGACGAGTGACGGGGTGGTGACGGTGCGGTTGCCCGAGTGCTCGGCGTGCGGCCGTCGCCCGGACGGTCCCGTGCACGTGCCATCCTGCAGGCCGTCGACGTCGAACCAGCCCCCGGAGGTCAGTCGATGAGTGCGCACCTGTTCGTCGTGATGGGGTCGGGCGAGACGACCCCGACGATGGTGACCCCGCACCAGCAGGTCTTCCGCCGCCTGCCGGACCGTCCCGACGCGGTCATCCTCGACACGCCGTACGGCTTCCAGGAGAACGCCGACGAGCTGTCCGCGAAGACGCAGGAGTACTTCGCGACCAACGTCGGCACCGCCGTCGAGGTCGCGTCGCTGCGGGCCGTGGACGACCCGCAGGCCGCCGAGGTCGAGCGCGCCCAGACGACGATCGCCGATGCCGACTGGGTCTTCATCGGGCCGGGCAGCCCCACCTACCTGCTCGACCAGCTCGCCCCGACGCAGGTCCCCCGGCTCCTGCGCGAGCGCCTGACGTCGGGCACCGGCGCGACCGTCGTGTCGTCCGCGGCCGCCGTCACGATCGGCAGCCACGCGATCCCGGTCTACGAGATCTACAAGGCCGGGCACGCGCCGCACTGGCAGGAGGGCCTCGGGCTGCTGCAGGCGCTCGGGCTGGACGCCGTGCTGATCCCGCACTTCGACAACGCGGAGGGCGGGACCCACGACACCCGCTTCTGCTACCTCGGCGAACGCCGCCTGCGCGCGATGGAGGCCGACCTGCCCGACGGCACCTGGGTCCTGGGCGTCGACGAGCACACCGCCATGGAGGTCGACCTCGCCGACCGCAGCGTGGTCGTCAAGGGCCGCGGCGGCGTGACCGTCCGCCGGCCCGACGGCTCCAGCGAGGTCGTGCCCGCCGGCGAGACCACGACCCTGGACGACCTCACGGCCGCTGCCCGGCGCAGCGGTGCGGCTCCCGCCGGGGCACCGGCGACGGCCCCCCCGAGCGGCGACGACAACGACCACGAACCGGCCGCGCACGAGGCCCTGCTCGAGGAGGTCGCGAGCCACGAGGCCGCGTTCGCGGCCGCTGCCGAGGACGGCGACGCGGACGCCGCGACCGCCGCGGTGCTGGACCTCGACCGCACCGTGCGCGCCTGGGCCGCCGACAGCCTCACCGGTGACCAGCGCGAGCGGGCCATCGCGACGCTGCGCGGGCTCGTCACCCGCCTCGGCGAGTTCGCCCGCGACGGCCTGGTCGACACCCGTGAGGTCGTCGGGCCCTTCGTCGAGCTCCTCCTCGGCGAGCGCACGGCCGCCCGCGAGGCCGGCGACTACGCCGCTGCCGACCGCATCCGGGACGGACTGGTCGAGCGCGGGATCGAGGTGCAGGACGGGCCCGACGGGACGACCTGGCAGCGCAAGGACGACGCGTGACGTCGACCGCCCCCGCACTGGAGCACCTGGAGCTGGCCGAGGGGGTGCACGCGCTGTCGTTCGGCGACGAGGGGCCGCCCGTCGTGCTCGTCCACGGCCTCGACGGCTCGGCGGCCAACTGGGTCGCCGTGGGCCGCGAGCTGGCGCCCACGCACCGCGTGCTCGCGATCGACCTGCCCGGCTTCGGCCGCACCCCGCTGGGCGGCCACCGCAGCGCCATGTCCGCGCACGCCGACCTCGTCGCGCGCTGCACCCGCGCCTGGACCGGCGACGAACCCGTGGCGCTCGCCGGTAACTCGATGGGCGGTGTGGTGGCCGCCCTCGCCGCCGCCGAGCACCACGGCCTGGCCCACCGGGTGACGCTGGTCGCGAGCGCGCTGCCCCGGCCCGGCGCCGGCCGCATCGACACCTCGATCGTGCCCGCCTGGCTGTCGCTGTGGCTGCCGGGCGCCGGCACCGCGGTGGCCGGCCGCCGCAACGCCACACCACCGCGCCAGCGCGTGCGCGAGCTCCTCGACCTGTGCGTCGCGCCGGGGGCCGACATCCCGACCGGCGCCCTCGACGAGATGGTGGCGGTCGCCGAGCAGCGCGACCGGCGTGACCACGTCCGTGGTTGGGGGCGGTCGGCCCGCAGCCTGTGGGGCTGGCTGGCACGCCGCGGTGCGTTCCACGACGCCGTGGACCGCATCGACGCCGACGGGGTCCTGCTGACCGGGGCGGTCGACCCGATCATCCCGACCGCCTCGGCCGACGCGTTCACGGCGCGCCACCCCGACTGGGCCCGGGTCGACCTGCCCGGTGTCGGCCACGTCCCGCCGCTCGAGGCGCCGACGGCGACCGCCACGGCCGTCGTCGGCACGGCACCCTGAGCGCACGACCGGAACCCTCCCGACGAACCTGGACGTTGGTCACCCGTGCCCTCCCGGACCTTCCGCATCGCCACCATCCGTGACGTCGACGTCGCGGTGGCACCGTCGTGGCTGCTCGTCGCGGTCGCGATCGTCTGGGGCTACCAGCGGTCGTTCGGGGACCGTCCCGTCGGCGTCGCCATCGCGATGGCCGCGGCCGTCGCCGTCCTGTTCACGCTCTCGGTGCTCCTGCACGAGCTGGCGCACGCGCTGGAAGCGCGCCACCGCGGCATCGAGGTCGGCGGCATCACCCTGTTCCTGCTCGGCGGCGCGACCGCGCTGCACGACCCGGACCGGCGCGCCGCGGACGAGTTCGCCGTCGCCGGCGTCGGCCCGTGGAGCAACGTCGTGCTCGCAGCAGCCTTCGGGCTGCTGGCGGTGTACACCGCCAGCTGGGACCTCGACGCCGTGGCCGACGTGCTCGGCCTCCTCGGGTGGCTCAACCTCGGTCTGGCCGCCTTCAACCTGATCCCGGGCGCGCCGCTGGACGGCGGCCGGGTGCTGCGCGCCGGCATCTGGGCGGTCACCGGCAACCGCCACGGGTCCACGGTCGTCGCCGCATGGTTCGGCATCGCGCTCGGACTCGGGCTGGTGGGCTGGGCGCTGTGGCTGGTGGGCCTGCGCTCGGCGCTGTGGGCGGGGCTGTGGATCGGCGTGATCGGGGCCTACGTGCTGCGGGCCGCCCGCGGCGAGCTGGCCCGGGGTCGGCTCTCGCTGTGGTTGACCGGGTTCACCGCCGCCCAGCTCGCGCCACCGGTCGACGTCGACGAGGACGCCGACACGCGGGACCTGCCGGAGGTCGCCGCGGACGCACCCGCCGACACCCTCGTCGGCCTGCTCGACCGCGACCAGCCGCTGCTGCGTGTCCGGGGCGACGCACAGACGTGGACGAGCAGCCTGCACGCCATCGACGACCGCATCCGTGCGCTGCGCGGTCGCGGGGTCCCCGACGAACCGGTGCCGTCGTGACACGACGCATCAGCTACGTCCTGTCGCTCGCACTCGTCGTGTGGGCAGCCGCCGTGGTCCCGGTGCCGTTCTACGAGGTCCAGCCCGGGAGCGCACGCCCGGTCGAGGAGCTCGTGACGCTCGGGACCGACACCACGCCGATCGAGGGGGACCTCGACCTGCTGACCACGCGCCTGCGCTCGCCCGCCGTCGCCGAGGCGGTCTGGATCGCACTCGACCCCGACCGTGACCTCGAGCCCAACCAGTCGCGCGCCCCCGGGGACATCGACCTCGAGGAGTACTTCGGGCTGCAGGAACTCGCGTTCGAGACGTCGTTCCTGACGGCCGTCGCGGTCGCCGCCGAGGAGGCGGGCTACGAGGTCGAGCTGCGCACGCGCGCGATCGTCGCCCACGTGCTGCGTGGCGGTCCCAGCGACGGCGTGCTGCGCGCCGGCGACACCATCACGGCCGTCGACGGGCGACCCGTGACCGGCGCGACCGACCTCGTCGACGAACTGCGGACCGACGAGGACACGCGGACGGTCGAGCTCGACCTGCTGCGCGGCGAGGAGGCGCTGACCGTCGAGGTCACGATGCGCCGGGTCCCCGACGCCGACCGCCCCGTGATCGGCATCGTCGCCGAGACCGTCGCCGACGAGCCCGACCTGCCCTTCGCGGTGGACATCGACCGCGACAACATCGCGGGGCCGTCAGCGGGCCTCATGCTCGCCCTGACCGCGACGGACCTCCTGCTGGAGGAGGACCTGACCCGCGGCCGCGTCATCGCCGGCACCGGCACCATCGCCCGCGACGGTCGGGTCGGCCCCGTCAGCGGCGTCGAGCAGAAGACCCGGGCGGCCATCGCCGCCGGCGCCGACCTGTTGCTGGTGCCGGTCGAGGCGCTTCCGCTGACCGGCGCGGCGTCCGAGGCCGGGATCGAGGTCGTCGGCGTCGAGACCTACCAGGACGCGCTCGCCGCGCTGCGCGGGGACACCGAGGGGGTCGCCGCGCCGCAGCGCTAGGCCGGGACCGGCGCGCAACGGCGCAGGAAGTTCGCCAGCAGGTCCATCCCGTCCGTGGTCAGGATCGACTCGGGGTGGAACTGCACGCCCTCGACGTCGAGCGTGCGGTGGCGCAGCCCCATCACGAGCCCCTCGGCCGTCCAGGCGGTGACCTCCAGGACGTCGGGGACCGAGTCCCGGTCCACGACGAGCGAGTGGTACCGCGTCGCCGGGAACGGGTTGGGCAGGCCAGCGAAGACACCCTCGCCCTCGTGGTGGATCGGCGAGGTCTTGCCGTGCACGAGCTCGGGGGCGCGCACGACGCGGCCGCCGTAGAGCTCACCCAGGCACTGGTGGCCGAGGCAGACGCCGAGGACGGGACGGAGCCCGGCGACCGACGCGATCACCGCCGTCGACACCCCCGCGTCGGACGGGTCACCCGGCCCGGGGGAGATCACGACGCCGTCGGGCAGGTCGACCAGGACGTCCTCGGCCGTGATCGCGTCGTTGCGCACGACCCGGACGTCGGCCCCGAGCTCGCCGAGCTCCTGGGCGAGGTTGAACGTGAACGAGTCGTAGTTGTCGACCAGCAGGATCCGGGTCACTGCGCCACCTCCCGGCGGACGTGGACGCTGGCCAGGTCGGCGAGCTCCGCGGCGAGCTCGTCGCGCAGGACGCGCCGCAGGACCTTGCCGAGCACGCTGTCGGGCAGCCGGTCCCGGAGCACGACGTGGTCCGGGCAGACCTCGGGCTCGAGCTCGGTGACGAGGTGCCCGTGGAGCTCGTCAGTGGTCACGCGCCGCCCCTCGCGCAGGACGGCCACGGCGATCGCCGCAGTCGTGCCGTCGCGCCCCGGGACGGCCACCAGCGCAGCGCGCTCGACCGCGGGGTGGCGGCGCAGCGCCGCCTCGACGACGGCCGGGATGATCCGCACACCGCCACGGTGCACCACGTCCCCGAGCCGGCCGTGGACGGTGAAGCAGCCCGCCTCGTCGACGCTGGCCAGGTCACCGGTCGCCAGCCACTCCCCCGGCGCCTC
>CAYMGL010000181.1:0-5888 GCA_964389945.1 uncultured Actinomycetota bacterium | reverse complement strand
GGAACACCTCCTGCCAGTGCGGGTCGTCACCGTTGACGTCGACGAGGTCGAAGCCCTCGTCGGTCAGTGTCGCCAGGGCCTCGTCGAAGTCCGGGACCTTCAGCGTGACGTGGTGGACGCTCGCGCCGAAGCGGTCGAGGAACGAGTTCACGAAGCCGCTGGGGCCGCCCGCCTGCCGCGTGCGCTCCTCGGCCTCGGACGGCATCAGGATCTCCAGGAACGCCTCGTTGTTGAACTGCACGGCGGCGCCGCGGAAGACGGTCGGTGTGTGGAAGCGCCACTGGACGCGACCGCCGAGCACGTCCTCCCACCGCGTGAGCGCCTCGTCGACGTCCGGGACGGCGATCGCGACGTGGTCGGGACGGGTCGTGAGCGGCACGGTCGGTCCTTGCTGGGAGGGGGCGTCACGCTACCGAGCGAGGGGTCGGTGCCTGCGAGCCCGCGAACGCTTGTTCGATAGGCTGCACCTGCAGGCGACGGGCAGGTGGCGACGATGGGGCAGCGGCCGTCCGAGCCCATCCTGCACGTGGACATGGACGCCTTCTACGCGTCGGTCGAGCAGCGTGACGACCCGACGCTGCAGGGGCGCCCGGTGGCCGTCGGTGGCACGGGGGACCGGTCGGTCGTGGCGGCGGCCAGCTACGAGGCCCGCGAGTTCGGCGTCCGCAGTGCGATGCCGATGGTGCGGGCCCGCCGGCTCTGCCCCGACCTCGCCGTGGTGTCGCCCCGCTTCGAGGTCTACCGCGAGGTCTCCGACGCGGTCTTCGGGCTGTTCCGTGACGTCACGCCGCTGGTGCAGCCGCTCAGCCTCGACGAGGCGTTCCTCGACGTCGGCGGCGCCACACGACTGTTCGGCCAGCCGGTCGAGATCGGCCACCTGCTCCGTCGGCAGGTGCGTGAGGAGGTCGGCCTGCCGTGCTCGGTGGGCGTCGGGCCGACGTTGAGCATCGCCAAGCTGCTCAGCGGCAAGGCCAAGCCGGACGGACTGCGGCACCTGCCGGCGGACGCGGTCGTGGACTACCTGCGGCCGCTGCCGGTCGGCGACCTGTTCGGCGCGGGTCCGAAGACGGTCCAGCGGCTGGCCCAGTACGGGATCACGACGGTCGCCCACGTCGCGGACACCGACCTGCGGACCCTGGCGCGGATCGTCGGCGACGCGCTCGCCGGTCACCTCCAGCGGCTGGCGCTCGGGCAGGACGGCCGCAGCGTCACGCCGCACGAGGGCGCGAAGTCGATCAGCGCCAGCGCGACCTTCGAGGAGGACGTGGACGACCCCGACCTCCTCCACCGGCGGCTGCTGCGCCTGAGCGAGGGCGTGGCCCGGCGGCTGCGTCGCAACGCACTGGCCGGCCGCACGATCACGCTGACCGTGCGCTTCGCCAACTTCGACACGATCACGCGGTCGACCACGGTGCCGCAGCCGACCGACCTCACGCGCGACATCAGCGACCTCGCCGGCGCGCTGCTGGACGCGCTGCAGCTGGAGCGCGTCCGGGTGCGGCTGCTGGGGGTCGGCGTCAGCAACCTCGTCGAGGGGACCGCAGCTCGCCAGCTCAGCCTCGATGCGGACGAACGCTGGGAGGCCGTGGACCACACCGCCGACGAGGTGGCCGACCGGTTCCCCGACCTGCGCCTGCAGCCGGCCGTGCTGCTCGACGACGGCCACGACGAGGACGCGCCGAACGCAGATGACCGGATCAGTCGGGCAGGGGGCCCGTGAGGTAGCGCTGGAGCACGGGTGCGACCCAGGACACCACGGTCTCGTCGTCGAGGTCGCGCAGGGCGGGGAAGCCGATGACCTGGCGCAGGACGCCGAGACCGACCAGGTGCGACGCGCAGAGGGCGGCCCGGGTCCGCGGCTCGTCGACGTCCAACGACCTCGCGATGCCCTCCAGCAGGGTCGCGGTCATGAACTCCCGCAGCATCGCAGCGGCCTCGTCGTGGGTCAGTGCCGAGCGCAGGATCCCGACGAGGTGGTCTGCGCCGGGGCCGGTCCAGACGTCGAGGTACAGCCGCACGACCCGCTCGCCGATGCCGTCGCGTGGCCCCTCGACCACGCGGGGCACCATCACCTCGGGCGCGAAGGGCAGTTCGAACGCGGCGGCGAACAGGCCGGCCTTGCCGTCGAAGTAGTGGTGGACGAGCGCGGGATCGACGCCCGCCGCGCGGGCGATCCCGCGCAGCGACGTCGCGTCGTAGCCGTCCTCGGCGAAGCGTGAGCGGGCGGCGGCGAGGATCTCGCCGCGGGTGTCGGCGTCGCCACTGCGGCGACCGGTGCGGGGGCTCACGGTGCCGCCAGTGTGGCGAAGCGCTCCTCGAGCGTCGCCGGGCGGGTCGTGACGGCAGCCTCGACCGCCGCGGCGGCGAGGGTGTGCCGGACCTGCTGGGGCGTGCCCGCCACGGCCACCCCGCCGGGTGCCAGCGTGCCGACCAGCCCGTCTCGCGCGAGCGCACCGAGCACGGTGGCCGCGTCGGCGCCCTGCACGAGCGTCGTCGTCTCGTCGCCGACGACGTCGGCGACGCTGCCGCTCGCCACGACGCGGCCCGCGGCCATGACGACCAGCCGGTCGCACTGCTCGGCCTCGGCGAGGTGGTGCGTGGTCACGAGCACGCCGCGGCCAGCCGCCGCGGCCGCACCGATCGCCTCCCACAGCAGCGCCCGCCCCAGGGGTCCCACCCCGGACGTCGGTTCGTCCAGGACCAGCAGCCGCGGGTCGTGGCCGGTGGCGAGGTCGAACGCGAGGCGGCGCTGGGCGCCGAGGGAGAGGTCCCCGACGAGGGCGTCGTCGGCCCCCGTGAACCGTCGGTCCTCGTCGTCCGTCGCGAGGCCGAAGACCTCGCGGTGGAAGCGGCGGTTGGCGCCGACCGTGAGGTCCGCGTAGAGGCCGAGGTGCTGGGGGACGTAGCCGATGGCCGCGCGCGTGTCACGCGACGGTGGCGCATCGAGGAAGCGCACCCGGCCCTCCGTGGGCGGCAGCAGCCCGAGGAGCATGCGCAGCAGCGTCGTCTTGCCGGCGCCGTTCGCGCCGAGGAGCCCGACGACCTCACCCGGGTCGACGTGGACGGTGACGTGGCTGACGGCGGTCACGGCGCCGAAGCGACGCGTGAGGTCGGTGCCGACGAGCAGGGTCATGCGGCGACCTCCCGTGCGAGGGCGCGGACGATGACCGCGTCCTCGAGGTCCGGGGTCACGCGTCGCGCGCCATCGGCGTCCGTGGCCGACGACGGCAGGGGCTCGTCCAGCCACGTGTGCCAGGTCCGCCCACGGCGCCACGACCGTGGCCCGAGCCGTTCGGCTCCCGCGACGACGGCCCCGGGGGTCTCGGCCACGATGCGGGCCGGCGGGCCTGCGGCGAGCACGTCGCCGCGGTCCAGCACGACGGCCCGCGTCGCCCGTTCGGCCTCGTCGAGGTACGTGGTCGCCAGCACGATGCCGGCGCCGGCCGCGAGCTCCTCGCCCAGCAGGCGCCAGATCTCGGCCCGGCTGACGGGGTCGACCCCGGTGGTGGGCTCGTCGAGCACCAGCAGTGAGGGGCCGTGGACCAGCGCCATCGCCAGTGCCAGCTTCTGCCGCATCCCGCCCGACAGGTGGCCTGCGAGGCGATCCCGCGCGTCGCGGAGGCCCATCCGTCCGACGAGGTCGTCGAGTCGGGCCGGGTCGGCGCCGTGGGCCGCCCGCACGAAGCCGAGGTTCTCGTCGACGGTCAGGTCGCGCCACGTCGCCCCGCGTGCCGGCACGACGCCGGTGCCCCCGTCGGCCCGGACGGTGATCGTGCCGCTGTGCGGCGACAGACGACCTGCGAGGGCACGCAGGACGGTCGTCTTGCCCGCCCCGTCACCGCCGACGAGGGCCACCAGCTCTCCGGCGGCGACGTCGAGGTCCACGCCGCGGACCGCGACGTGGTCGCGGTGTGCCACGGCCAGGTCGGTGCACCGCACGATGCTCATGACGACGCGCCGGACGGGGCGAGCTCACGGCCGAACCGGACGACCGCGAGGGCGAACAGGGCGGCGCCCATGCCGACCAGCACGACCAGCGGCAGCACGAGCTCGCCGAACCCCGCGCCGCGCACCATCACGCCTCGGGCGACCTGGATGAACCAGGTGAGGGGGAGCACGTGGGCGACCCACTGCAGCGGCTCGGCCATCGAGTCGACCGGGAAGATCAGTCCCGAGAGCATCACCTGCGGCAGCAGCGTCATGAGCGCGAGCTGGACCGCCTGGCCCTGGTTCTCGCTGACCGTCGAGATCAGCACGCCCAGGGACAGCGCGACGAAGAGGAACAGCGCCGAGCCCAGCGCGAACGGCAGCCACGGCCCGTTGAACGGGACGTCGAACACGGTCAGGCCGATGGTGACGATGAGGCCGAGGTCGAGGAGCGCGATCGCGAGGTAGGGCGTGAGCTTCCCGATGAACAGGTCGGCGGGGGAGAGGGGGAGCACCGCCAGCTGCTCGAGGGTGCCGTCCTGTCGCTCCCGCACGACGCCGAGGCTGGTCGCGAGGGCCCCGATGAACAGCATGATGAGCCCGACGAGCGCCGGGACCATGATGGTCGGCGTGTCGAGGTCCGGGTTGAAGAGCACCTCCACCCGGGCGGCCGCAGGCGACGGCCCGTCGGTGCTCCCGGCGAGCTCGCGGGCCACCGCCTGGGCGGCGAACAGCTGCGTGCCGTCCACGAGGATGCCGCCGTCGGTGAGGACCGCGACGTCGACGTCCTCCCGGCGCAGCTCCTCCACGGCCTCGGCACGTCCCCCCTCGGGGAGCGTGCCGCGCACCTCGAGCACCGGCGGGAGCTGCTCGGCCACGGCGTCCGCGCCGGACCCGATGACGAGCGTGCGCGCGGTGGCGACCTCGAAGCGGGCGGCGAAGCCGAAGACGACCAGCATCAGCAGCGGCACGACCACGAGCATCGCCGCGGTCCGGTGGTCGCGTCGCAGCTGGGCGAACTCCTTGCGGATCATCGCGCGCACGACCACTCCTCACCGCGTGATGAATTCACCATACGATGAGACGGTGGGCACGGCAAGGGGCACCGTGGTCGCACCGGATCGGCGGTTAGCCTGCCGCATCCACCGACCGGGGAGCCCGTCCGTGTCCGACGCCGTCACCTACGAGGTCACCGACCGTCTCGCGGTCGTCACCATCAACCGTCCTGACAAGCGCAACGCGATGTCGATGGACGTGTTCGACGGGTTGCTCGAGGCCGGCGAGCGTGCCGCTGCCGAGGCCACCGAGGACGACGGTGTCGGTGCTGTGCTGCTGCGGGGCGCGGAGGGCGTGTTCAGCGCCGGCATCGACCTGGCGACGTTCGGCGCGCAGCTCGGCGAGGACGTCGACGAGGCCGAGCGCGACGCGTTCATCGCCCACCTCCAGTCCTCCTTCACGGTGTTCGAGGACATCGACGTGCCCACGGTGGCCGCGATCGAGGGCTACTGCTTCGGCGCTGGGATCCAGCTCGCCGCGGCGTGTCACGTCCGACTCGTGACGGCCGACGCGCAGATCGCCGTCATGGAGCGACGCTGGGGGCTCGTGCCCGACCTCGGTGGGTGCCACCGCCTGCCGCGCCTGGTCGGGCTCGGGCGGGCGACCGAGCTCGCGCTCACGGCCCGCCGGGTCAGTGGGACCGACGCGGTCACGATGGGCCTGTGCGACGTGCTGCTGCCCGACGAGGAGCCACAGCAGGCCGCGTGGGACTACGCGATGGCGCTCGCGCACGGGCCGGGTGCGGTGCGCCGCGTCCCACGCCTGATGCGCGAGAACCTCGACCGGGACCGCACGACCGCGCTCGCGGCCGAGCGTGCGACGCAGATGGCGACCATGGCCGGACCGGACTTCCGCGAAGCGGTCATGGCCGGGCTCGAGGGCCGCGACCCGGCGTTCGTCGGGCG
>CAYMGL010000180.1:0-5915 GCA_964389945.1 uncultured Actinomycetota bacterium | reverse complement strand
CCTGCTTGTAGGTCTCGTGGTCGACCAGCTCGTCCTTGGCGCGGCTGATCGCGTGCGACACGCCGCGCGGGGTCAGGCGCTTGTCGTCGATGCCGAGGTCGCTCATCACGCCGGCCACGACCCGCTGCGCGTCCTGCGCGTCGTAGATCGTGAACTGTCCGGTCCAGCCCAGGCGCCCGACCTCCGAGCGGAGGATCCGCACGCACGCCTTGTGGAACGTGGTGATCCACATCCCCTGCCGCATCCGGTCGCCGAGCAGCTGCGCGACGCGCTCCTGCATCTCGTTGGCGGCCTTGTTGGTGAACGTGATCGCGAGGATCGACCACGGCGAGACGTCGTGGTCGCGGATCAGGTGCGCCACGCGGTGGGTCAGGACCCTGGTCTTGCCGGACCCGGCGCCGGCGACGCACAGCACCGGCCCCTCCACGGTCTGGACCGCCGTGCGCTGGGCCTCGTTCAGTCCGGCCAGCAGGTCGGCCGTGCCCTCGGCGGGGGCGATCGGGGTGTCGCGCTCGAGGGGTGCGGCGGCTGTCTCGGGCGAGGCAGCGGCGCGGACGGCCCGGTCGGCACGGGCGCGGGCCCGCTCGATCGCCGCCTGGATCTCGTCCTGCTCGCCCGCCACCTCGGCGCCGCCAGCGACATCGTCGTCACCAGCTGCATCGGACCCGAGCAGCGACGGCTGCTCGGCGGTGTGCTCCTCCGACGGCACGCGGGCTCCCTCACGACGACGAGTGCGGCCACGGTAACCGTGGCCGCACGGCGAGCGGTCCCGGCGAGCCGGGTGCCCGTGCGCCCTGTGACGGGCGCCGTCAGCTGACGGCGCGGTAGGTCAGCGGGTAGCGGTAGTACTCGCCCTTCGACGCCGCCATGGACGCGCGGATCATGAACACCAGCCAGGCGATCGCGAAGCCGATCGCGGCGGGGATGAACACGATCGCGCCGATGCCGACCGTGAGGACCGTGAGGATGATCGCGGCGATGCCGGCGACGAAGCCGCCGACCAGCCAGGTCAGCTGGAAGTTCAGCGCCTCACGGGCGTGCTCGGCGATGAACGCGTCCTCGTCCTTCTTGATGAGGTAGACCACCAGCGGTCCGAGGACCGCGAGGCCGAAGAACGACGCGACGAGCGCGGACAGGTGCGCGCCGACGGCCCAGTTGCGCCGGTCGGCGTCGCTGGTCGACTGCTGCGGCCACTGCTGGGCAGCGGGCGGCGGGGTCGCCGGGGGCGGGGTCGCCGGGGTCGGGCTGCTCGGCGGGGTCGGGCTGCTCGGCGGGGTCGTCGGACCGGTGCCGGCGTCCTCGGGGGCGTCGCCGTCGGACTGCTCTGGGAGGTCGGTCATGGCAGGTGTCTCCTGTGTCGTGTGCACACTATGCCGCTCGGGATCTCGGCGACCCACCCGGTGACCCCCTGAACCGCCCCCTGACCCCCCGAGCCGACGCCGACGGGGCGGCCCGAAGGCCGCCCCGCTGGCTCGTGTTGGCTCGCTGGCGTCAGCCTGCGAAGCCCTCCTCGACGTAGCACGGCTGGTCGAAGGGGAACTCCGCTGCGGTGGCGCCGCGGTAGTCCTCGACGGCCGAGGAGACGCCGGTCGGCGACTCCGCGTCGACCGCTGCGACCCAGGTCCCGTCGAAGGACTGGTTCGCGGCGTCGCCGGTGAAGTCACCGGCCTCGGCGGGCAGCATGCCCTCGTAGTCCACGGCGTCGAGCGACTCCGCGGCTGCGAAGACGCCGGCCCGGGTCATGTCACCCGACTCGTACGCCGCCTGCAGCGCCGCCTCGAGCGGGTAGCTCCACGCCCAACCGGCCGTGAAGAAGTCGCTCAGTGCGTTCGGGTCGTAGTTCTCGAGCTCGTCGGCCATCGCGTCGAGCTGGTTGCGAAGGGCCTCGTGGCCGGCGGTGTCGCTACCGAGCGGGCCCCACGGGGCGGCCTGCCAGTAGAGGGCCTCGAAGGCCGGGCCGGCAGCGCTCGCGAGCAGCGCCGGGTTCCACGTCGGCGAGTTGCCGATGAAGAAGCCCTGGTAGCCACGACCCGCGGCACCACCGACGACCTCAGCGGTCTGCGTCGGGCCGAGGGTCAGCACGACGACGTCCGGGTTGGTGTTGCCGATCTCGGCGACAGCAGCGTCGGTCGAGTCGGTCACCTGGACGTTGGCGAAGGTGGCGCCGTTGGCCTCTGCCCACTTCTTGGCGCCGGCGGCGCCGTCCCAGCCGTAGTCACCGGGGAGGTGGACGGCCAGCACGCTCTCGATCTCGCCGTTCTGCTCGACGTAGAAGTCCAGGCCGTTGGAGGCCTCGACGCAGTAGTTGTTGCCGGACTCGAGGATGAACGACTGGAACTCGTTGGCCGAGGTCCACGACGCCGGGACGGCGACGATGTTGGACGCCTCGAGGTCATCGGCGATGGCCTGCGTCGTCGGCGAGCCGAGCGACTGGGCCAGGGCGAGGATGTTGGGCTTGATCTCCTGGTAGACCTGGTTGTGGGTCTCCGGGTTGTAGAGGTTGTCGCGGACGTTCTCGGAGATGTTGACGTCGTACGCCCCTCCGATGCCGCCCTCCTCGTTGACGCGGGTCCAGAACGCGATCTGGGCGTCGACGATGGCCGGGCCTGCGGCCGCGAACGGCCCCTGGGTCAGGTCGGAGATGACGCCGAGGTAGATGCAGCCGTTGTCCGCGTTGACGGTCTCGGGTGCCTCCTCGGGGCAGGGCTCCTCGGTGACGCCGACGTCGGTGGTGACCATGCCACCAGCCTCCTCGTCGTCCATGTCCTCGTCGGTGCCCTCGTCGTCGGTGCCCTCGTCCTCGGAGGGCTCCTCCGTGGTCTCCTCGTCCGTGGGCTCTTCGTCGCTGCTACAGGCGGTCAGCACGAGCGCCCCCGCAGCGAGCACCGCGGCGGTGCGGCGCCAACTGGTCCGGATCTTCATCTAGCTCCCTCTCCCTGGGATGTGCCGGGGGCGTGTCGCCCCCGCGTGGTCCGGGGACCGAGGCCCCCGGTGACTTGGTGTGTCGACGGACTTTACTACAACAGTAGTAAGCCGTCTGCTCTCTTCTCGTGGACGGTCGGCCGTTCGCGCGGTCGTGTGCAGTCTCAGTACGAGAACGGCCACGCCTTCCAGTAGTTGCGGACGCGGAACCAGATGCCGAACAGGCCTCGCGGTTCCACGATCAGGAAGACGATGATCAGCAGGCCGGACAGCACGCCCTCGACGATGTTCTCGTTGACGCCGACCCAGCTCGGCATGACCTGGGCGAGCTCGAAGCTGATGCGCGGCAGCGTCGCGATGAACATGGCGCCCATGATCGACCCGCTGATGGTGGCCACACCACCGACCAGGATCATCACGAGGAAGCGCACGCTCAGCAGCAGGCTCAGCGACCCCGGCTCGACGAAGCTGGTGATCGTGAACAGCAGGGCGCCACAGACGCCGGCGTAGAACGACGAGATCGTGAACGCGAGCACCTTGCCGCGAGTGAGGTTGACGCCGATCACCTCGGCGGCGACGTCGCGGTCGCGGATGGCGGAGAACGCCCGGCCGAGGTCGGAGCGCGCGATGTTGCGCCCGATGATCGCCATGATGATCAGCACGACGAGGATCAGGAAGAACATCCGCTGGTTCTTGGTGAGGTAGATCAGGCCGAACAGCTCGCCGTCGACGTCGAAGCGTCCGAAGCCGAAGCTGACGACCGGGGCCGGACGACCGACGCCGAAGCCACCGGTGACCGAGATCCACTCGCGGAAGATGTGGTCACCGAGGAACACCAGGCCGAGCGTGACGATGGCCAGGTAGAGGCCCTTCAGCCGCAGGGCGAGGGGCGCAACGACCATGCCGAAGAACGCCGCGACGACACCGGCGGCGAAGATCCACAGCGGCGCGAACGTCATCCCGAACCCGAGCACGTTGGCGTCGGGGTCGCCCGACAGCACCGCGGCGGTGTAGACGCCGACCCCGACGAAGAACGCGTGGCCGAGCGACACCTGCCCGGCGTACCCGGTGACGATGTTCATGCCGATCGCACCGATGGCGTAGGCCATGCCGGTCGCGGCGAGGCCGACGAGGTTGTTGGGCATGCCCAGCCCGAGCCAGGTCACGACCGCCAGCAGCGCGAGCGTGGCGTAGCGCTTGCCCGGCGTGTTGAGCAGGGCCATGTCCTGCTTGTACGCGGTGTAGAGGTCGGGCCGTCCGCGCAGGCGGGACCCCGACGCGTCGGGCCGCAGCACGCGCGACAGCGGTCGCTCGAGCATCCCGGGACGGTCGGTCGCGCCGGCCTCGGCAGCGGAGGAGATCTTGGTGTCATTCATCAGACGCGCTCGATCTCGGGCGTACCGAACAGCCCGTACGGCTTGACCATCAGGACGATCAGCATCAGCACGTAGGGGCTGACGCCGGCGAAGTTGCTCCCGAGGAAGCCGAGGAACTGCCCGGCGCCCTCTCCCTGGTAGGTGTTGAACACGGCCTCGACGAGCCCGACCGCGAGGCCACCGATCAGTGCACCGCCGACGGAGTCGAGACCGCCGAGGATGATCGCCGGGAGGGCCTTGAACGCCTTGACCCACCCGAGCTGGTCGACGCCGGACTCACCGAACAGGAACGAGCCGGCCAGCGCCGCGAGCGCGGCGGCCATCCCCCACGAGATCGCGAAGACCGTGCCGACGTTGATGCCCTGCGCGAGCGCCACCTCCTGGTCGAAGGCAGCGGCGCGCATGGCGAGGCCGATCCGGGAGTACTTGAAGAAGGCGAAGAGCACCCCGAAGACGGCCAGCCCGACGGCGAGGGCCGCCACGTCGCGGTAGCTGATCGCGGCACCCCCGACGTTCCACGAGCCGAAGCCGAACGGGTCGCCCAGCTGCTTGGGGTTGGCGCCGATGAACCGGTTGGCGATGTTGCGAAGCACGATGTCCGCGCCCAGCGTGACGATCGCCGCGATGAACGGCGGGCGGCCGACCAGCGGGCGCAGCGCCGCGCGTTCGACCCCGAGCCCGACGATCGCCGCGAACGCCATGCCGGCGATCACCGCCAGCCAGAACGGGATCCCGATCGTGACGCTGAAGTACGACACCGCGACCGAGCCGACGACCATCAGCGCCGGCTGGGCGAAGCTGATGACCTGCGTCGACTTGTAGATCACGACGAAGCCGACGGCGAGCAGGGCATAGATCGCCCCATTGCCCAGGCCGTCGCTGAGCATCTGGATGAAGCGTGCGCTCTCTGTCACTGGGGTGGCTCCTCAGACCTCGCGGCCAGCGCCGGCCTGTGGGCCGCCGTACATCGACTCGATCAGGTCGCTGAACATCTCCTCGATCGACGAGCGCTTGACCTTCTGCGTCGCGGTCAGCTCGCCGTCCTCGTGGTCCAGCTCCTTGGGGATCATGCGGAAGTACTTCACCTGCTCGACGCGGGCGAACTTCTCGTTGGTCTCCTTGATGATGCGCCGGACCTTGTCCAGCACCTCGTCCTTCTCGGAGAGGTCGCGGTAGGTCGTGTAGGCGATCTTCTTGCGCTGGGCCCAGTCCCCCATGGTGTCCAGCTCGATGCCGATCAACGCCGTGAGGTACTTGCGCCCGTCACCGATGACGACCGCCTCCTTGATGAAGGGCGAGGCCTTCAGGGAGTTCTCGATCTCGGACGGCGAGATGTTCTTGCCGCCGGCCGTGATGATGATGTCCTTCATCCGGTCGGTGATCTTGACGTGCGTGCCGTCGACCCACTCGCCGACGTCGCCGGTCTTCAGCCAGCCGTCCTCGGTGAACGTCTCCGCGGTCTTGTCGGGCAGGCCCCAGTAGCCCTCGAACACGGCCGGGTGCTTGACCTGGATCTCACCGGTGTCCTCGTCGATGCGCAGCTGGATCGTGTCGTAGGGCTGGCCGACGGTGCCGACCTTGACCTTGCCCCACCGGTTGGCGGTCGCCACGGCGGTG
>CAYMGL010000179.1:0-5926 GCA_964389945.1 uncultured Actinomycetota bacterium | reverse complement strand
CCGTGGTGATGCGCGCACGGCCGAGCGGCCGCAGCAGCCCATGATCCGCAACGCCTCGCCACAAGACCGGGTTGACGAAATGGCGGTTCTTGGCCGCCGTGGCCGCGACTGATCGTCGACGAGGGGCCGCGGCAGGGTGCCCGTATTGGGCCGTAGTCCCCTTGCTCCGGCTGCGTCCGCTCAGGAGACTCCGGCTGTCACTGCATCGACGCGTCGCGGCGGGCCCATGCCCGCCCACGCACCGCAGTCGAGCCAACCGGGAGAGGCGGGCATGCGTAATCGTGTTGCTGGAGTTGGCCTCACCCTCGCAGTCCTGGCGGCCGCAGCCTGGGCACGCCTCAACGTCGTCCTTCCAGACGTCGCCACCGGCGAGTTCTCTCACGGAATGGAGTACATGCGGGCCGGCACGGGACCCAGAACACTGCTGTGGCTGATCGGATCCCCACTGCGAGCTGCGCCCCCCAACCGTCTGGTGCAGCGTCTCCTCAACCTCCAGTACCGGCCGCTCCTGGATGCGGGCTACACGGTCTGGACGGTCGGACGACGTCGCGACATGCCGGAGGGCTACACGATCTCAGACATCGCTGACGACTATGCAGCGCTAATCGAGCAACAGTTCGATGGGCGAGTAGACGCCGTCGTCGGCGTCTCGTTTGGTGGCATGGTCGCGCAGTACCTGGCAGCGCGTCACCCTGACCGTCTCGGCAGCCTTGCCCTGATCGCGTCCGGCTGTCGGCAAGGTGAGTGGTCGCGGGAGATCGACCGGCGCTTCGCGGCGGCGCTGCGCGCGGGTGACGTCGCCGAGGCAAGAGCGATTTCCATGGAGTACTTCATTTCGGAGAGCAAGGAATCGCCGCCGCGCGTACCCCGCGTGGTCTCCGAGACGTTGTGGCACCTCATCGGTCTCGACGGGATCCCTCCGGGTGACCTCGCAGTCGAGGCAGAGGCAGAGTTCGATTCCCGGCCAGTGCTGTCGGCCATAACGAGTCCGGTTCTCCTCATCGCCGGTGACAAGGATCGCTTCTTTCCACACGTAGCGATCGAGGAGACGGCCGCCCTCATCAAGGAATCCACACTGGTCTGGCACGTGGGACAGGGCCATTTGGACGTGGCCGGTGACTCAAGAAGCGCTTTGGATGTCCGCGACTTCCTCGCCAAGTCAAACCACGGTTAGCCGTGCTTGCAGCAGACTGACCAAAGCCAGCTCGGCACGCCCCTTCGTGTCCTCGTCAGGCGGCCGACGCGCAGCCCAGATCGCCCGGTCGGAGTTGCCTGGCACGCTCGTCCGATCTGGCGATACTGGCTGCTGTCGCGACGTCACGGCAACCGTGGTTCCGGGTGAACGGCAAGGCCGCCCTACCAGCGCATAACGCGCACCGACTATGCATGTCGCCGCCGTACTGGTCTGGCGGATCTGAACAGCCTCTCGTCGCAGGTGGCAGGAGGCTCGGGCCGGTGATCGGTTGTGGTCAGGCTGTGCGGCGGCGTGGTGCGCCGACGGGGGCTGACCGCATCGCGGTGGCGATGACGAGGCCGACGAGGATTGGTAGGACGACGATCCATCCTGCGAGGCCGAGCCAGTGGACGGCGAGGGTGCCGCGGGTCTGTTCGAGCACTTCGCCGTTGGGGCCGTATTCGGTGACGACGGTGATGCTGCGGACGATGGCCCATGCGACGGCGAGCCCGAGGGCGCTGCCGAGGACTGCGGCGATGGCGGTGTGCCACCAGGCCTGTAGGCCGTGCAGTCGGCGCCGCAGCGAGGGGCGGGCACCCAGCGCCACGGCCTTGCGGACGTCGGTGTCGGATTCGGTGGCGGCCAGGGCGCTGGTCATGCCGGCCACGAGGCTGACGACCAGGGTGGCTGCGAGGACTGCGGCTGCGACGATCAGCGTCCTGCCCAGCGGTGTGGTCCAGAACGGCGGTGCAGGGGAGACGGACACGCCGCGGCCGGTGGTGCCGTCGACGGCGCTGTAGACGGCTGTGGCCTGTGCCTGGGACGGGACGGCGGCAAGGCGCAGGATCTCGGAGCGTGCGGTCTCGACCAGCCCGAGCCGCTCTGCGGTGTCCGGGGTGATGAGCGCGCCGAGGTCGAGGCCGCCGGTCACGGTGCCCTGGTCGCGGAACACGGTCAGCTCGCCGAGCGTCCGCCACGGCTGGCCCTCATCCCTTGGTCCGGGCTCGGTGATCGCGTCTGGCTGCGCGACCAGGAGCGTTGGGACGTCGTCGGGCAGCGTGGGGCCGCCGGCGTCGTCGAAGACCAGGGCACCGTCGGTGGGGACGGCGTCGTCGGGCAGTTCGAGCAGGTCCAGCAGTTGCGGGGTGGCCAGGGTCAGCCGTCCGGACCATGCCGGCCCGAGACGTCCCAGGGTGGTCGGGTCGGCCTGGTCGGGGTCGATGCGGCCGTCGTCGGTGCGGGGCAGCACTGCGCTGGCGGTGGGGGGCAGATCGGGGGTGCCGAGGTAGGTGATGGGCGCGCGTGCCTGGATGGGAGGAAGTTCGGCTGCGATGGCGTCGATCGTGTCCTGGGATGGCGGGGCCATGCGGCCCTGCAACTGTGGCCCGTACACGATCGTGTACGTCGAGCCGCCCCGGTCCTCGTAGGGCAGCATCTCAAGGACCGTGCCGTCCTGGGCGACGACGGCGCCGCCGTCCATCCCACGGGCATGTTCGCTCAAGATCACCCCGCCGGCTGCGACCGGGATCGCCAGCACCGGCACGAGCGCTGCGACGGCTGCCGCCGAGCGGGTGCGCTGCCGGGCGGCGTCACGAAGTGCGAGCCTGCCGAGCAGGGGGAGACGGTCGGCGATGCGGCCGCCGGCGGCGATGATCGGCACGCCGAGCGCGGCGGCGCCGAGGGTGGCGAGCAGCACGGCGGCGAGCAGCTGGACCGCTTCGAAGCCTGTGCTGCTGGTGTTGCCGGTGACGAGTTCGGCGAGCAGCGCGACGCCGGCGGCGGCAGCCGCCGCTCCGGTGACCGGCAGCCACCTTGGGACGCGGCCCAGCGGGACGCGGCCAGCCAGGGCCGTGGTGATCGGCACCCGTGCCGCGGTACGGGCGGGCCAGACCGCAGCGAGGTAGGCGCCGAGCCCGCCCACGATCACCGGCAGCAGCGCACCGACAACAGGGATGACGATCGAGACGTCGCGGTCGACGAAGCGTTCGACCAGCGGCTGGCCGGCGTACGCCACGGCGAGCCCACCCACGGCACCGGCGGCCGCGCCGCCCAGTCCGATCACGAGGCCCTCGCGCCGCAGGAGACGCCGCAGCTGGGCCGGGGTGGTGCCGATGGCGCCGAGCATGCCGATCTCGCGGATACGTCGCCGCACACCGACGGCGAATGCGCACGCGCCGACGACGGCCGCAACGACAGTGGCCAGGGCGGTCACGGTGCCACCGACCAGCGTGGGCAGGCTCTGCTCGCTGACGAACCGGGAGAGGTAGTCCTGCCGCCGCTCGATCCCGGTGCCGGTCGCGTAGGGCTGGGAGAACTCGGCGTCGTCGGGGGGCATGCCGAGCGTCTGGGCCTGCTCGGGGGTCGGGTCGGGCAGTGCCGCGATCTTGTCCTGGGCGAGTTCGTCGGCGACCTGGCTGTAGGCCCGGGCGTCATCCTCGTCGGCGAACCGGATCTCCGTCTGGACGAAGTCGGCGGTGTCCTGCAACTGCCGGTCTGGTGCGACGATGGCCAGCTGCTGGGAGCGGGCGTAGCTACGCGTCGCGGTGCCGACCACCTCCACGGGCCCAACGGCGGGCAGCTCGACGGTGTCGCCGATCTCGGCATCGAGGGCCGTCAGCAGGCTGGGTGAGAGCAGTCCCTGACGGCCGGTGAGTGGTTCGGTGCGGTCGCCGGTGTCGTAGGTGGTGCCGGCGAGCGGGTGGGTGGGGTCCAGCGTGGTCACGCGCAGCTGCTGGCCGCTTGGCTGGTCGTAGGTCTCGCCGGTCCGTGCGACCAGCACGTCCTCGGCGCCCAGGTCCATCTGGGGCAGGATCTCCGATGGCGGCACCGTCACCGGCTCGACACCGAGTGCCTGCTGGACCTCACGGGGCACGTCCCATGGCCGCTCCGGTGGCGTTGGCAGCTCGCCATCGAGGCGGTGCTCCTCCAGCCATGCCCGCTGCTGCTCGGTCAGGTCGGCCACCGTGGGCTCGCCAGACTCCTCGAACTGCATGCCGGACTCGTGGGCGACGACCAGCGCCGCAGCGTCGCCGAAGCGGTCCTGCACACCGACGGTCTCGTCGCTGCGGAGCATCGTCGCCGCGAAGATCGCACTGGCCACACCGAGCAGCACGCTCAGCGCGATCAGCCCGGCCACCAGCAGACGCCGTCCTCCCTGCCCGCGCTGGGTACGGCGGGCGATCCGGCCGATGCCGTCACCAGCGTCGCGCTCCAGCGGTGCGAGCTGGGTCGGAGCCACGGGAAGGGTCCTCACGAGGCCACCTCCGCACCCTCGGCGGTCACCGCCGACTGGATACGGCCGTCCCGCAACCGCACCACCCGGTCGGCCCACGCGGCCTGTGCAGGGTCGTGGGTCACCATCAGCCCGGCAGCGCCCGCGTCCACCGCGGCACGCAGTAGCCGCAGCACCCCCTCGGCGGTCACCTCGTCCAGGGCACCGGTGGGCTCGTCGGCCAGCAGCAGGGTCCGTTCACCCACCAGCGCCCGGGCGATCGCGACCCGCTGCTGCTCACCGCCCGACAGCTGATCGGGGTAGCGCACAGCATGCTGCGGCTCGAGCACCTCACCCAGCGCCCGCTCCGCCGCACCGCGGGCAGCCCCGACCGCGACACCGTCCAGCTCTAGCGGCAGGGCGACGTTCTCGACCGCCGTCAACGTCGGCAGCAGGTTGTCCGCCTGGAAGACATAGCCGACATGACGCCGCCGCAGCTCCGCCAACCGCGCCCGTGACAGCCCATCGAGCCGTTCCCCGGCGACCTCGACCGTGCCCTCGGTCGGCACGTCCAGCCCGCCGGCGACGTTGAGCAGCGTCGACTTGCCGCTGCCGGACCGGCCCGTGATCGCCACCAGCTCACCGGCGTGCACCGTGAGGTCGACACCGTCCAGCGCCACCGCTGCCGTGGGTCCGTCCCCGTGGACACGGCGGACGCCACGTAGCCGGAGCACCGGCACGTCAGCGATGTGGGCGGACGAGGGCTGGTGGGTGGGAACGGTCATGACTGCTCCGGTGCGGTGCTGACAGAAACGGTTGCTCGATCGGACGATTGCGCGGGGGCGGGGCGATCCAGTGGCGGCGGATCAGGTGCCGACTCGAGCCGCTGCTCGACAAGATCGAGCCAGTCCAGCTCCGCCCGAGCACGCAGCGCGAGCCGGTCCAGCGACAGCAGCTCCTCCAGCCCGTCGGCCGGCGACAGCCCAGCCCTGCGACGCGTGAAGCCCTGCAGGGCCTGCATCGTCGCCGCCCGCTGGGCGTCGATGACGTCCTGCGGGTCGAGCAGACCCGACCTGCGGGCAAGCAGGACCTTCAGGACCAGGTCGTCACGAACGTCGTCACGCCGAGGCAGCGCCTCGGCAAGCCACGCCGTGACCTCGTCCCGGCCAGCGTCGGTCAAGCGGTACGAGACACGGCCGTCAGCGTCCGGCTCGCCGGCCGCAACAACCAGACCATCACGCTCCAGCCTCTGCAGCGTTGAGTAGACCTGGCCGATGTTGACCGACCACAGCCCCCCAACGGTGCCCTCCAGATCACCGCGCAGCTGGTAGCCATGCGACGCCCCCGGATGCAGAAGCGCGAGCAGCCCTTCCTTGACACCCAACGCAGACTCCGGATCGACGATAAGTACGGAGTATGCATACGCAGTATCTTCATGTCAACCACGACAGCCCCTCCGCGTCGATCCCCAGCGTCTACGACAGTTCTCACGACATAGAAGCGGGCAACCACCGGTCTCGTAGACGTGATCAGATCGCCCG
>CAYMGL010000178.1:0-5936 GCA_964389945.1 uncultured Actinomycetota bacterium | reverse complement strand
TGGACTTCTACCGCGACTGGTGCCCGCACGACGTGCAGGAGCGCAGCTTCCGCGCGCACATCGACCTCGCCCGCGAGCACGACCTCACGCTGGTCATCCACTGCCGTGACGCGTGGGACGACACGCTGCGGGTGCTGCACGACCACGGCGCGCCTGCGCGCGTCGTCATGCACTGCTTCTCCGGCGACGGGGCCGTGGCCCGCCACTGCAACGAGCAGGGCTGGTTCATGTCCTTCGCCGGCAACGTGACCTTCAGCAACGCACAGGACCTGCGTGACGCGGCCGCGGCCGCGTCGTTGGACCTGTTGCTGACCGAGACCGACAGCCCGTACCTGACGCCCGTGCCGCACCGCGGCAAGCGCAACGACTCCGGCCACGTGCCGTTCGTCGCCGCGCAGCTGGCCGAGGTGCACGGGCTGGACGTCGAGGACCTCGCGCCGCGACTGGTCGCCAACGCCCACCGGGCGTTCGCGCTGGACGCGGTCGCGACCACCGGCGCCGCGCCGGTCGAC
Source organism: uncultured Actinomycetota bacterium (assembly GCA_964389945.1). Lineage (GTDB taxonomy): Bacteria > Actinomycetota > Nitriliruptoria > Nitriliruptorales > Nitriliruptoraceae > JBFGFG01. The sequence goes on along the minus strand of CAYMGL010000178.1, from coordinate 5,424 downwards.
GCCGACCAGGCGTCCACGACCCACGCTCCCGACCATGGATCTGCTGCGTGACCTCCCGCACCCTCGCGCTCACCGTGCAGCGCGTCAGCCGCCGACTGCTCGTCCTCCTCGTGGTCGCGGCCCTGGCCGTGCCCGTCGTCCGGGCCGCCAACCGCCTCCAGATGATCATCGACGGCGAGGTCAGCCACGTGCTGTCCTTCGACGACACCGTGGCCGACGTGCTCGAGGCCGAGGGGGTCGTGGTCGCCGCCGGCGACGAGATCCTCCCGGCCCCCGACACGCCGCTCGCAGAGGTCTCCTCGATCACGGTGCTGCGCACGATCGAGGTCGACCTGGTCGTCGACGGGCAGGTGACCACGCACGCCGGCACCTTCCGGACCGTGCAGGGCCTGCTCGACGAGGCCGGCGTCACCGTCGACGACACCGACGTCCTGCGGCCCGCGCCCCGGACCGCGCTCGCCGACGGCGACCGCGTCACCATCCGCTCGCCGCAGACCGTGCAGCTGACCGCCGACGGCGCGACCCGCACGATCGAGACGCACGTCGAGACGGTCGGCGAGCTGCTCGCGCTGACGGGGACCGAGCTCGGTGAGGACGACCTGCTCGAGCCCGGCCGCGACGCCGAGCTGGTCGACGGGACCTCCGTGGTCATCCAGCGCGTCGGGTACGAGGAGGTCACCGAGGAGGTGGCGCTTCCCTACGAGGAGGAGCGCCGCCCGACGGGCGAGCTCTTCACCGACCAGAGCCGCACCGTGCAGGACGGCGAGGAGGGCCTGCGGGTCGACACCTACCGCCTGACGCTCGTCGACGGCGAGCGCGTCGAGCGGGAGCTCGTCAGCGAGGAGGTCGTCCGCGAGCCCGTCACCCGGATCGTCGAGTACGGCACCGCCGAGCGCCCCAAGCAGTCCTACGTCGACGACGGCTCGGTCTGGTACGACCTCGCCCGCTGCGAGTCCGGCCTGCGCTGGGACTACAACGGCTCCTCCGGGTACGACGGTGGGCTGCAGTTCCACCCGGACACCTGGACGCGCAACAAGCCCTCGGGCTACCCGACCTACGCCTACCAGGCGTCCGCGCAGCAGCAGATCGAGGTCGGCAAGATCATCCAGCGCCGCTCGGGCTGGGGCGCATGGCCGAGCTGCGCGGCCAAGCTGGGCCTGCTCTGAGTCGTCGTCTCTCGCCGGCCGACGTCGCCGACCTGCTCCAGCGCCACGGCCTCGCGCCGCGCAAGCAGGCGGGCCAGAACTTCGTCGGTGACCCCAACACGGTCGAGGCGATCGTGGCCGACGTCGGGATCGGTCCCGGCGACACGGTCGTCGAGATCGGCCCCGGTCTGGGGTCGCTGACACTGGCGCTGGCCGACGCGGCCCATCGCGTCGTGGCGGTCGAGGTCGACAGCGGCCTCGTCGAGGCCCTCGAGGAGGTCGTCGGGCAGCGCGACGACGTGCTGGTGCACCACGCCGACGCCATGGAGGTCGACCTGGGCGCGCTCGCCGGGGGGCCCTTCCGGTGCGTCGCGAACCTGCCGTACAACCTCGCCACCCCGCTGGTGTTCCAGGTGCTGGAGGACCCGCTGGCCGTGGACGCGTACGTGATGGTCCAGAAGGAGGTCGGGCAGCGCTGGGCCGCCGACCAGGGCGACGACCTCTACGCCGGGGTGTCGGTCAAGCTCCAGCTCCTCGCCGAGGTCGAGGTCGGCCGCAGCATCTCGCGGCAGGTCTTCACGCCGGTGCCGCGCGTCGACTCCGTGATGGTCCACCTGGTCCGACGGGGCCCGCTCGACCCGTGGGTGCGCGACGTCGTCGACGCGGCCTTCGCCCAGCGCCGCAAGACGCTGCGCAACACCCTGCAGGCCGTGGCCGACGTCGCACGGGTCGAGGCAGCGCTCGACGACTGCGGCCTGTCGCACACCGCGCGTGCCGAGGAGCTCACGCCCGCGGCGTTCGTCGAGCTGGCCGCCGCGCTGCGGTCCGAGGACTGACCGCAGCGGCCACGGGCCACGGGGCCGGTTCGGAGCGGCCAACGCCGGGCCGTACCCTCCCGCACCCTGTCCGCGTTGGGGGAGCGCCGTGGGGGAGTCGGCCGTCGTCGAGGTGCGCGTGCGCGTGCCGGCGAAGGTCAACCTCTTCCTCGCCGTCCGGGGTGTCCGCCAGGACGGGTACCACGAGCTCGCGACGGTGCTGCAGACGGTCGACCTCCACGACGAGGTGCGTGCCCGGTTGCTCGGCACCCCATGGGCCATGCAGCACCCGGCCGCGCGCAAGCTCATGCGGCTGTCGCTGTCGCACGACGGCGGTCCCGCCGTGCCGGACGACGGCGACAACCTCGTGCTGCGGGCCGCCCGCGGCCTGCTCGCGGAGCTGACCGTCCCGAGCGACCCGTCCCCCGAGGAGCTCGAACGCGCACCCCACACCGAGCTGTCCCTGTCGAAGCGGATCCCCGTCGCGGCGGGCATGGCCGGTGGTTCCGCCGACGCCGCGGCGACGCTGCTCGCGCTGGACCGGCTGTGGGGCGCAGGGCTGGGGCCCGAGGCGCTGCGGCCCGTCGCCGCCGAGCTCGGCGCCGACGTCCCCTTCTGCCTCGCCGGTGGGACGGCGCTGGCCACCGGCACCGGCACCGACACCGCGCGGGTGCTGTCGCGCGGCGACTTCCACTGGGTCGTCGGTGTGGCCGCCGAGGGCCTGTCGACACCGGCCGTCTACGCGGCCTACGACGAGCTCGACCTCGAGCCGTCGGTGATCGAACCGGACCTCGTCCTCCAGGCCGTGCGGTCGGGCGACGTCGACCTGCTCGCCGGCGCACTGCACAACGACCTCGAGACGGCCGCCATCGCCCTGCGGCCGGCGCTCGCGGACCGACTCGAGGACATGTACGAGGCTGGCGCACTGCGGGCCGTCGTCTCGGGGTCCGGACCGACCGTCGTCGCGCTGGCACCCGACGAGCACGCGGCCCGCGACATCGCCGAGCGCGTGGGCGACCGCTTCGAGCAGGTGTGCGTCGTGCGGTCCCCGGCCGGGGGTCCACGGCTCGCCGAACGCACGCTGCAACCCGCCTGACCCTCCGCGTCCACGGGGGTGCCGCGGGGCGTCGCTAGCCTCACGTGCCCCACGAGGTGACACCGCTGGGAGGTGGTGTAATTGGCAACACGCCGGCTTTTGGTGCCGTGCATTCGGGGTTCGAGTCCCCGCCTCCCAGCCACCACCTCCTGGTCGTCGACGTGAAGCGCTGGACGCACGGCCACGCCGCGGAGGAGCCGCCGCAGGAGCTCGTCGAGCATCCGCTGGTGGCGTCGTTGCGGCCCGAGGAACAGCAGGCCGTCGCGGCCATCTGCGAGTTCGTGGACGTCCCGGCGGGCACCCTCCTGCTGGCGCAGGGGGCCGTCGCCACGGGGCTCCACCTGCTGCTGTCGGGGCAGGTCGAGGTGGTCGTCCAGGTGGCCGACCGGCGGCACGACGTCGCCGTGCTCGGCCCGGGGAGCGTGATCGGTGAGCTCTCCCTGCTGGAGGGCGAGGAGCGGTCGGCCGCGGACGTCCGTGCCCTGACCGACGTCCGCGCAGCGCGGATCGCCCCCGAGCACGACCGCGAGCTGCTCGCCATCGACGCGGTCGCCCTGCAGCTCGACGCGACCGCGCGGCGCCGACGCGCGACCAACCGCGCCCTGCGGGTCCCCCCGGTCGAGGCCGGCACGGTCGACGGCCGGACGCTGCAGCTGCGCCCGCTGTGGCCGGAGGACTGGCGCCAGCTGGCCGCCGGGAGCGGCAGCGGCCGCGTCAGCGAGGAGTCGCTGCGGATGCGCTTCTTCCAGCAGCCGCCGATGACCGAGCGGACGTTCCGGCGGCTCACGCTCACCGACCACGGGGCGCAGTTCGCCTGGGGGGCGTTCGTCGGTGACGAGCTGATCGGCATCGGTCGCTACGCCCTGCAGGCCGAGGACCGCCGCGCCGCCGAGATGGCCGTCCTCGTCGCGGACGACGCCCAGCGCAAGGGCGTGGCGAGCCGGCTCATCGTCGCCATCGCCGCGGCCGCCGACGCGCACGGTGCCACCGAGCTGTACGCACTCGCACGGGCCGAGAACGAGGCTGTGCGTGGCCTGCTCGAGCGCTACGGCGCGTCGTGGACGGAGGGTGACGAGGCAGGGACGATCGAGGCCCGGTGGCCCATCGCCGAGGTCCTGCGGACCAGCCGCGACGAGGTGCTCGAGGCGGGTGCCCACGCCGCTGCGGCGGCCGTCCTGGGGGACGTCCTGGATCGTTGACGGCGGGCCGGCGGGACTACCGTCGCGGTTCGACCCTCACCGCCTGCACCGGAGTCCACCGTGTCGACCGCCGCCGTCATCCTCGCCGCCGGCAAGGGCACCCGCTTCCGCTCCGAGCTGCCCAAGGTGCTGCACCGTGCGGCCGGCCGGACCCTGCTGCGGCACGTCCTGGAGGCAGTCCGACCGCTCGGCTGCAGCCAGGTCGTGGTCGTCGTCGGCCACGGCCGGGACGAGGTCACCGAGGAGCTCGCGGCCGCCGGGATCGACGAGGTCAGCACGGTCGTGCAGGAGCAGCAGCTCGGCACCGGGCACGCCGTGGAGATGGCGATGCCGGCGCTCGCCGACGACGTCGACCGCGTGCTGGTGCTGCCCGGCGACACGCCGCTGATCACCGCCGGGGCCCTGCAGGAGCTGCTGGAGCCCACCACCGACGTCGAGCTGCTGTCGGGCGTCCTCGACGACGCCGCCGGCTACGGGCGGATCGTCCGCGACGACGAGGGCGCCGTCCGCGCCATCGTCGAGCACCGCGACGCCACCCCCGAGCAGCGGGCCATCGGCGAGTTCAACGCCGGGATGTACGTGTTCGACCGGGCGCTGCTGGCCGGTGCCCTGCAGGAGCTCGACACCGACAACGACCAGGGCGAGCGCTACCTCACCGACGTCGTGGCGATCGCCCGGGACCGCGGCGCGAGCGTCGGCGCCACCATCGTCGACGCCGAGCTGGTCGCCGGCGTGAACGACCGCGTCCAGCTGGCCGAGGTCAGCGCCGTGCTGCGGCGCCGGCGCATGGAGGAGCTCGGCCGTGACGGCGTGACCATCCTCGACCCGGCCTCGACCTGGATCGACGTCGACGTGCAGGTCGGACGCGACACGGTCGTGCTGCCCAACACGATGCTCGAGCACGGCACCGTGGTCGGCGAGGGCTGTGAGATCGGGCCGAACAGCCGGCTGCTGCGCACGGAGGTGGCCGACGGCGCGACCGTGCACATGTCCTACTGCGAGGAGGCGGTGATCGGCCCCGGTGCCACCGTCGGCCCGTTCGCCCACCTGCGGCCCGGGACCGTCCTCGGGCCCGCGACCAAGGCGGGCGCCTTCACCCAGCTCAAGAAGGCCACGCTCGGCGAGGGCGCCAAGGTGCCGCACCTGGCCTACGTCGGCGACGCCGAGGT
>CAYMGL010000177.1:0-5965 GCA_964389945.1 uncultured Actinomycetota bacterium | reverse complement strand
CGCCGACCTCGATGCCCTCGTCGACGGCGTAGTCGAGGCACTCCTGGCGGACGGGGCAGCGCTGGCAGACCTGGATCGCGGACTTCGCCTGCTGCAGGCTCCGGACGAAGAACTGCTCCGGGTCGAGCCCGCGACAGCGGGCACGGCCGGTCCACTCGGTCCGCTGGTCGTCGAACATCGTGGGCTCCCTCAGCCGTCACGGAAAGACCATAGACATTTGACGGGTGCGTCCGTGTGACCATTTCTCACCACGTTGCCTTCCGCCTTTCGGACTAGTCCCGTCGGTCGGTGTCACCCCCCGTCCGATCGTCGACGCCTGGTCGTGGCTCGCCATACCTCGGTGTGCGCCACGTCCGCACGACGTTGCCGCCGGCGGCTCGAACTGGGAACCTGTCACGCACGGCGCACCGTTGGCCTCCCGCAGCCGCCCGACCGCCGTCCTCCTCCAGTCGTTCCAGGGAGCTCCCGTGCCCGTCTTCTTCAGCCGCTCCGCCGGCGTGCTGGCGCGACTGACGCTGCTCGCCGTCATCGGTGCCGCCGTCGCCGCGATGGCCTCGGCCCTCGTGCTGCCCGCAGCCGTCTTCGCCACCGAGACCGTCGAGACCGTCCAGCGCGACGTCTTCGACGTGCCGCCGCTGCCGGACGCCGACCCCGTCTACGAGAACTCGTTCATCTACGCGGACGACGGCTCCGAGATCGCCGAGATCTCCTTCCGCGAGTCCCGACTGGTCGTGGCCCTCGAGGACGTGCCGCAGGACCTCATCAACGCGGTCGTCGCCACCGAGGACGCCGAGTTCTGGGAGCACGACGGCATCAACGTCGAGTCGATCATCCGCGCCGCCGCGGGCAACTTCGTCGCCGGCGAGATCGAGAGCGGCGCCTCCACGATCACCCAGCAGTTCGTCAAGAACACCTACCTGGACGCAGACCGGCGGACCGAGGAGACCTACGACCGCAAGCTGCAGGAGGCCCTGTGGGCGGTCCAGATCGAGGAGCAGCTCTCCAAGGAGGAGATCCTCGAGGGCTACCTCAACCGCATCCCGCTCGGCCAGGGCGTCTACGGCGTCGGCAAGGCGGCGGAGCGCTACTTCTCCGTCACGCTGGACGAGCTCAGCCTCGGCCAGGCGGCGACGATCGCGGGGATGATCCGCTCGCCCGAGGGCAACAACCCGATCACGAACCCGCAGAACTCCCGTGAGCGCCGCGACATCGTCCTGCGCCAGATGGCCATCAACGGCTACATCAGCGCCGAGCAGGCCGAGCAGGAGCAGGCCAAGCCGCTCCAGGTGAACCCGACCGAGCCCGCCGCCTCCAACGAGCCGTACTGGGTCGACTTCATCACCCGACAGCTCTACAAGCAGGCTGCCGCCGACCCGATGGGCATCCCGCAGGACCTGCTGGACGCACTCGGCGACACCGAGGAGCAGCGGATCACGTCCGTCTTCCAGTCGGGGCTGCGCATCCACACGACCCTCGACCCGACGCTGCAGGCCGCGGCGGAGCAGTCGATCATGGACTTCCTCACCTACGAGGACGAGCCTCGCGAGGAGATCGCCCAGGAGCCGTTCGGCGGCATCGTCACGGTCGTGCCGGGCGACGGCGCCATCCGCACCATGGCGCTGGGTCCGTTCGCCTACGGCTCCTGCGACGTCGGCGACCCGGTGCTGGGCTACGACGACGAGGGTCGCGTGCTGTGCGACCAGACCAAGTTCAACCCGCTGATCCCGGCCGACGCCGGCTCGACCCGCAGCGGCCGCCAGCCGGGGTCGTCGTTCAAGCCGATGCTGATCACCGCGGCCCTGGAGTCCGGCTTCCCGCCCGGCTGGACGGCCGACGCCGACAGCGGCCAGCTGATCGAGGGCCCCGCCGGCTGCTCCGAGCAGGAGCCGTGGCGACCGAACAACGCCGGTGGCGGTGGCGGCCTCCTCGACATGTACTCCGGCGTGAAGGCGTCCTCGAACGTCTTCCACGCCAAGCTGATCAGTGAGGTCGGTCCGGAGAAGGTCGTCGACACCGCGACGCGGGCCGGCATCTTCGCCTCCGAGCTGACCCCGGTGTGCTCCATCGCGCTGGGCACCGGTGAGGTGTTCCCGCTCGAGATGGCCACGGCGTACGCGACGCTCGCCGCGGAGGGGCAGTACTGCCGCCCCTACGCGATCAGCCGCATCGAGACCCGCGACGGCGAGCTGCTCTACGAGCACGCCCCCGACTGCCGACAGGCGGTCGACCAGGAGATCGCCCGCCGCGTGATCGACATCATGCAGGGCCCCGTCAACAGCGGCGGGACCGCACCGTTCATCGCGGGCGACCTGAGCCCGCACCCGGTCCGCGGCAAGACGGGCACGACGCAGGACTACCGCGACGCCTGGTTCGTGGGCTTCGTCCCCCAGCTGGCCACGGCGGCGTGGGTGGGTTACCCGAACGGTGTCACCACCTACAACTGCGACCTGAACCCGGAGAAGTGCGAGCAGGAGACCAACCTGTGCTTCGCGGTCGACGCCGACCGCAACACGCGGGGCTGCATCGAGACGCGCTTCCTCGAGAACCAGACGATCGCCGGCCAGTACCGCAGCCGCGTCTTCGGCGGGACGATCCCCGCACCGATGTGGTCGCGCTACATGCAGCAGGCCGTCGAGGGCCTCGAACCCGGGTCCTACCCCGCACCGGGCCCGCAGCCCGGCGCACGGGTGCCGGACCTGTCCCAGATCACGTCGATCGCGGAGATGCGGTCGATCGTCGAGGAGGCCAACCTGCGCCTGTTCGTCGAGACGGTCGAGGACTACCGACCCGAGAACACGTTCGTCCGCCAGCTCCCCGAGCCCGGCACGAGCGTGCCGGCGGGCCGTGCGGTCATCGTGGAGCTGTCCGACGGGACGCTCGAGCCGCCCACGGTGCCCAACCTGATCGGCAAGGAGCAGCAGGCGGCCGTCGAGGAGGCGGTCGGGCTCGGCTTCACGGTCGTCGTCCGTCAGCGCAACACCGACGTCAAGAAGGACGAGGGTCTCGTCATCGAGCAGTCGATCGAACCGGGCACGGAGTTCTTCCCCGACGAGGAGCCCGAGCTCGTCGTCTGGGTGGGCCGGCTCGCACCGCCACCCGACGACGGTGGCGGCGGTGGCGGTGGTAACGACGGCGGCGGTGGCGGCAACGGCGGCGGCGGTGGCGGCGGTGGCGGCGGCGGGGACGGCTGATGTCCCGGGCCATCCGACTCGCCGCGACCGGTGCAGCGGCTGCCGCGGGCTGCGTCGCGTACGGCGCACTCGTGGAGCGATGGTGGTTCCGGCGCCGGCACCACGTCCTGGACGGGGTCCTGCCGGGCGGACCGTCGATGACAGTGCTGCACATCGCCGACACCCACCTGACCCCGCCGGACCCACGACTGGTGGCCGAGGTCGCAGACCTCGGCCGCACCGTCGACGCGGACCTCGTGGTCGCGACGGGCGACCTGCTCGGTGCCGTGGGCGCCGAGGAGGCGACCGTCGACATGCTCGCCGCGCTGACCGCGGACGGCACCCCCGGCCTCGTCGTGCTCGGCTCCAACGACCGCTACGGGCCGGTGCCGAAGTCGCCGCTGCTCTACTTCACCGATCCGGCAGCCCGCCGCACGGGTGAACCGCTCGACACCCAGGGCTTCGTCGACGGACTCACCGCGACCGGGTGGACCGTGCTCCGCGGCCGGACGACCGTCCTCGACGTCGCGGGTCGCACGGTGGGCGTCAGCGGCCTCGACGACCCGCACCTGCCCGAGCCGCCCCTGCCCGACGTGGCGGCAGTCCGGCGCGCGGACGACGTCGACCTGCACCTCGGCCTCGTGCACGCCCCGTACACCGCGGCCCTGGACCTGCTCGTCGAGGCCGGCTCCGACGTCCTGCTCGCCGGCCACACCCACGGTGGGCAGGTGCGCCTGCCGGGCATCGGCGCCCTGACGGCGAACTGCGACCTCCCACGCGACCAGGCACGAGGCCTGTCGAGGTGGCGGGACCGGTGGCTGCACGTGACGCCCGGGCTGGGCCAGTCCTGCTACGCGCCGTACCGGTTCTGCTGTCGCCCCGAGGCGTCCGTGCTGCACCTGAGCGCCTGAGGTCACCGGCCGGCACGTGCGACACGCGCGAGCCCGCGACCCCCCGGTTGGCCGCTTGCCGCAGCACCTCGGTACGCTTCGCCCCCGCCCGGGATGTGGCGCAGCTTGGTTAGCGCGCGTCGTTCGGGACGACGAGGCCGCCGGTTCGAATCCGGCCATCCCGACGCAACGAGGGGCGTGCAGCGATGCACGCCCCTCGGTCATGTCCGGCGTCGGCTGCGGGTGACGGCTGCGAGCGAGCGCGAACGCGCTGCGCGCTCCACGAACGGACTAGTCACAAAGAGTGATATGGACTAGACGCTGCGTTACCTTTCTGCGCACGCTTCGTTGTGTGGCATGACAGAAAGTGCACGGACGTGTCCCAGGCCCGCCTCCTGCAGGGGATCCTCACGGGGATCCTCGCCGGCGTGCTCGCGATCAGCGGCCTCCCCGACGCGGACACGGACCTGGCCGACGTCATCGTGCGCGGGGTCGACCTGGACGACGTGGCCGCCGCGGTCACTGCGCACGGCGGGGTCGTCGAGCTCGAGATCGGGCTCATCGACGCCGTCGCCGCGGACGTGCCGGTCCACCTGGTCGACGACCTCCTGGCCGATGCCCGTACGACCGAGGTGTCCCCCGACGCGACCGTCGAGGTGCTCAGCCGCGACCTCGCCCAGCACCACCGCGGACTGACCGGGCAGGAGGCCGCCCACGTCATCGGTGGCGAGCCGGCTGACCGGACCTCCGACCTCGACGGGACGGGCATCGACGTCGCGGTCGTGGACACGGGCATCGACGCCACGGCACTCCCGGGGACCCGCGTGGCGCGAGGCGTCAACGTCTCGTTCGAACCGTCGCATGACGGCAACGCCGGCCACGGCGACGGGTACGGCCACGGCACGGCGATGGCCGGGATCATCGCCGGCAACACACGCCACTTCCAGGGCGTCGCCCGAGAGGCGCGCCTGATCGACGTCAAGGTCGCCGACGAACGGGGCGTCGCCGACGTCTCCCAGGTCCTCGCCGGCATCGACTGGGTCGTGACCAACCGCGACACCGAAGGGCGGGACATCCGCGTCCTCTCGCTCTCGTTCGGCACGGACGGCAGCAACGCCGCGGCGCACAGCCCGCTCACCTACGCCGTCGAGGCAGCGTGGCGCCACGGCATCGTCGTCGTCGCGGCCGCCGGCAACCACGGTGCGGAGCTCGGTCGGCTCACGGTCCCGGCGATCTCGCCCAACATCCTCGCCATCGGCGCCGCCGACGTCACCGGGCTGACCGACCACACGCAGCTGGACGAGGTCACCGTCCCGGCATGGTCGGCCGCCGGGCACGAGCGCGCTCCCGACCTCGTGGCACCGGGACGGTCACTGCTCGGGGGCCGGGCCGAGGACGGCGCGGTGGCGCGCGAACACCCCGACGCGCACGAGGGCGAGTACCTCATCGGCAGCGGCACCTCCCAGGCCGCTGCGTTCACGGCCGGCGTCGTCGCGGCCGCACTCGAGGCTGAACCGGACCTCACCCCCGACACGGTCAAGGCACTGCTTGTCGGCACCGCCCGGCCGCTCCCGGAGTCGGACCCGGCACGGTCGGGCGCGGGGATCCTCGACCTGGGTGCGCTGTTCCCGGACGGCCGTCTGGCACGACAGCCATTCACCACGTCCGACGACCGCGTCTGGTCCGACGGCACCGCCTCCCTGGACGGTGACCGCGGCAGGTTCGTGCTCGAGGACGAGACGGGGCGGCGGCTGACCGGACAGCGGACCGTGGTCGGCGACTTCGACGGTGACGCCTGGCGGGGCTCGACCTGGACGGGTTCGACCTGGACCGGCAGCACCTGGACCGGGTCGACCTGGACCGGCAGCACGTGGACGGGTTCCACGTGGACCGGTTCGACGTGGA
>CAYMGL010000176.1:0-6029 GCA_964389945.1 uncultured Actinomycetota bacterium | reverse complement strand
TGCTGACCCACCGGGCCGGGATCTCTCGTGTGCCGATGAAGGTCGGCGACGACGTCGACCGGATGCTCGACCACGACACGATGCTGGCACGGCTGTGCGCCTCCCCCGCCGACACCCGCCCCGGCGCGAGTCAGGCCTACCACGCGGTCACGGCCGGCTTCGTGCTCGGCGAGGTGGCGCAGCGGGCCGCCGAGAAACCCCTGCGGGAACTGCTGGCGACGATGCTCGCCGAGCCGCTCGGCGCGTGGTCGATGACCTACGGCTACCCCGACGCGTCGCCCCACACCCCAGCGCGATCGGCGAGCACCGGCCCGCTGAACGTCCCCGGGATCAGCTACCTCGTCGACGAACTGCTCGGCACGCCGGCCGCCCTCATCACGCCGACGATGGAGGGGTCGGTCGGGCGCCGCGCCCTCGTGCCCGCCGGCAACATCTACGCCTCGGCGGAGGAGGCCGGCCGCTTCATGCAGCTGCTCCTGGACGGCGGCAGCTGGGACGGCCATCGGGTCCTGCGTCCCGAGACGGTCGCGGCCGCCGTGGCGCCGGCCGGGCGACTCGTGATCGACGGGTCGTTCCCCGCGCCGATCCGCTTCACCCCCGGCTTCATGCTCGGCGAGGTCGGTGTGTCCCTGTTCGGCTGGCAGGCACCCCGGGCCTTCGGCCACCTCGGCTTCACCAACATCCTGCTGTGGGCCGATCCTGAGCGGGAGATCAGCGTCGCCCTGTGCACGACGGGCAAGGCGGTGCACCCGGTCGCGCTGACCGCGTTCGCCAACATGGTCGGCACGATCTCGGTGTCGATCCCGCGCAGCGCCCGCGTCTGAGCCGGATCAGGCGCGACGGCGGCCCACCAGCAGGGCGGCGCCGCCGAGCAGCAGCAGGGCGAGCACCGCGCCGCCACCGCCGGTGTCGGCGAGCGCACCGTCGAGCGCCTCGCCGTCCGCCGCAGTGCCGCCACTGTCGCCGCCGGTCGGCGCGGCCGCTGCGGCCGGGACCGTGGGCAGGGTGAGCGTGCTCGGTGCGTCGGGCGTCGAGGAGATCGTCAGCTGGTCGACGAGCTTGTTGTTGTAGTAGGCCTGGTCGGTCGCAGCGACGACGAGCCGGGCGGCGTGCCCGGCCTCGAAGCGCCAGGACGTGCCGACGAGGTGGATGTCCACGGGCCCCGCCGCGAGCTGGTCGTCGGTCAGGCGCGCGGGCGCCACCTGGCGCCGGATCAGGCTGGCCGTGCCGTCCGGGGCGACGTCGTAGAGCTTGACGAACACCACGGCGTCCTGTGCCGGGTTGTCGTGGCTGAGGTGGACACGCAGGTCCGGCACGCCGACGACCTCGACGGGCTCGTCGAAGGGCGCCGTCGTGAACGCGGCGAACTGGCCGGGTTGCTCGGTCGCCGGCAGGTCGCCGGGCTGCCCCGGGGAGCTGAAGTTCGCGGTCTCGGAGTAGGCCGCGGGCAGACCACCCTGCGGGTTGAGGAACTGGCTCGTCCCGCCCTCGATGGTGTCGTCGTCGACCAGCGACGCGTCGGCCGGGTCGAGCGTCAGGACGAGGTCCTGCGCCTGCGGCGGCGGGTACGCCGTGGCGGTGCCGTAGGCGGGGGCGGCGGTGCCACCGGTCTCCTCGACGTCGTAGTCGACCCAGGGCCGGAACCACGCGAACGTCGGGCCGGTGTCGACCGTCTCGTCACCGCGCACGTGGCGGTCGAACCAGGCGAGGTGCCGCCGGGCCCAGTAGGTGTCGGCGAACTCCGCCTGCCGCTCGGCGGTGTCGTCGAACGTGCCGCCGTAGGGCTCACCGTCGCCGGGTGCCGGCACGTAGCCACCGTGGCCGGCGCTGTGCCAGAACACCGCGACCGGCACGTCCCGGTCCTGCAGCGACAGCAGGTCGGCGATGGTCTCGTTGGGGGTGAACAGGGTGTCGGGCAGCCCCTGGGCGATGATCGTGGGCGTCGACAGCTCGTCGAGCCGAGCTGCGCGGGCGGAGGTCGCCACCAGCGCCCGGCCGGCCTCGTCGGCGGTCCCGGTCGCGGTCAGGCCGTTGTAGATCTCGCAGACGCCCGGGATGTAGCCGGCGCAGGGCAGCGCACCCGGATAGACCTGCTGGCGCTCGGGCTCGCTGCAGCCGCCGTTGCCCTGGGCCGGCTGTGACTGCCCGAGCGCGAAGAACAGCGACGTCCACTGCTGCTTGAACACGCCCTGCTCGTACCCGTCGAGGTCCCACGGGTCCGCTGGGTCGAAGGCGTTGTTGGGCACGAGTGAGTACTGCAGGGTGCTCCAGGTCCGTCCCGGCGCGATGGCGTCGACGCGGTCGTCCTGGATGGCGACCAGCCCCTGGTGCCCACCGCCGTAGGAGCCACCCATCAGGCCGACACGCGGGTCGCCGTCGGCCTCCTTGGCGACGAAGTCCTGCTCGGCGAGCCAGTCGATGATCGCGATCGTGTTGGTGCCGTCGTACTGGATCGTGTCGAGCGCGATGCAGCCGGTCGAGCCACCGAAGCCCTGTGTCGAGACCGTCACGACCGCGTAGCCGTGCGAGGCGAAGTACGCCGCGTTCGTGCGCTGCTCCTCGTTGGCCTTGTCACCGCCGTAGCCGTGCTGGTGGACGATCGCGGGGACGGGGTCGGCCGCGCTGGCGCCCTCGGGCTTCCACAGGTCCGCGTCGATCGTGACCGGGATGTCCTCGTCCGGCCCGGTCATGACGTCGAACGTCACGGCCTCGACCGTCCACGTGTCGGGGCCGACGCCGGGCGGTGCCTGGCCGTCGGAGGTGGCTGCGACGGCGCGCTCAGCGACCGCGGTGCCGAGCACGACCGAGGTCACCAGCGTCATGCCGACGACCGTCCGGAGGATCCTGTTGCTGCGCTGCACGTTGCGTACTCCCGCACGGCCAGAGGGTGGGAGACCGCACGCAGCGGGATTCGACGCCCCCGGAGCACTTCCCTCCCCGCCGTGCGGCGTCTGCGCCCCGCGGGCGCCCTGCCCCACCTCGCGTGAGTGGCTGCCCCGACATGCGAGGCGAGCCACTCACGCGATGTGCGGAGAGGTCGGTCAGCGCAGCTCGCTGGAGCTGAGGTCGAGGAGACGCCGGGCGATGATCAGGAGCTGGATCTGCTGCGTCCCCTCGAAGATGTCGAGGATCTTGCTGTCGCGCGCCCACTTCTCGAGCAGCTCGTCCTCGCCGTAGCCGACCGTCCCGCACAGCTCGACGCAGCGCAGGGCCACGTCGACGCAGGTGCGACCGGCCTTGGCCTTCGCGTACGACGCCTGCAGCGAGTTCGGCTGCTGGTTGTCGGCCATCCACGCGGCCTGCAGGGTGAGGAGTCGTGCGGCCTCGAACTCGGCGCGCATCCGCAGGAGGCTCGCGGCTGCGGCCGGCTGGACGTCGGCGGGGCGGTCGGGGTCGACCGCGACGCCTGCCTCCGCCAGCAGCTCCTCGGTGCGCTCGAGGCAGGCGCGGGTCAGTCCCACGGCCATGGCGGCCACCATCGGCCGGGTGTTGTCGAAGGTCTTCATCGCGCCGGCGAACGACTTCTTCGTGTCGATGTCGGGGCTGCCGAGGAGGTTCTCCCTCGGCACCCGCACGTCCTCGAGCACGAACTCGGCCGTGTCACTGGCCCGGATGCCGAGCTTGTCCTCGACGCGCACGAGCGTCAGGCCTTCGGCGTCGCGAGGGACGACGAAGGACTTGATCGCGGCGCGCCCCTGGTCGAGGTCGAGCGACGCCCACACGACGAGCAGGTCGGCCCGCTCCCCGGCGGTGACGTAGATCTTGCGCCCGTTGAGCACGTAGTCGTCACCGTCCAGGACGGCCGTGGTGCGGATCGCGGCCGAGTCGCTGCCGGCCTCCGGCTCGGTGATGGCCATGGCGGCCCACTTGCCGGCGAACCGCGCCTGCTGCTCCTCGTCGGCGACCGACGCGATGGCCGCGTTGCCGAGGCCCTGCCGCGGCATCGACAGCAGCAGCCCGACGTCACCCCAGCACAGTGCCTCGATCGACAGGACGCTGGACATGTTCGAGCCGTTGCGGACCCGGTCGTCGTCCTTCTTCGCGCTGACGCCGGCGGCACCGGCGCCTTCGAGGTTGCCGCCGTCGTCCATGGCCTCCACGGCGGCCGCGAACGTGTCGAGCTCGACCGGGTAGGTGTGCTCGTCGCGGTCGTACTGGCGGCTGACGGGCCGGAACACGTGCTCGGCAGCCTGCTGCGCGAGCCCGGTGACCTGCGCGAACTTCTTCGGGATCTCGAGGTTGATGCTCATCGTCTGCTCCTCAGACTGCCAGGACGCCGTCGAGCTGACCGGCACCGCGCAGGTCGCGGTACCAGCGCTCGCACGGGTACTCCTTGACGAAGCCGTGGCCACCGAGCAGCTGGATGCCGTCGGAGCCGATCTGCATGCCGTGGGTCGCGACCAGCTGCCGGGCGACGGCGGCGGCCTCGGCGAACGGCCTGCCCTGGTCGGCCAGCGACGCGGCGCGCCACGTTGCCAGTCGCATGCCGTCCAGCTCGATGGCCATGTCGCTGATGGTGAACGCGACGGACTGGCGGTGGGCGATGGGCTCGCCGAACGCCTCGCGCTCCTTGACGTACGGGACGAGCAGGTCGAGCGTTGCCTGGGCAGCGCCGACGGCGATCGCGCTCCACGCGATCCGGCCGCGGGCGAGGACCTCGCCGTACACGGTCCGGTCCCCGTCGGCGAGCAGGGCCTGGCCCCCGACGCGGACGTCGCGCAGCCGCAGCTCGCCCATGGCCGCGGCGCGCAGCCCCATCGACGGTGTCGGTTGCCAGGTGAGGCCCTCGTCGCCGGACTCGACGACGAACAGCGCCGGTGCACCCTCGAGGTCGGCGGCCACCACGAAGAGCTCTGCCTCGCCGACGCGGGCGACCATCGACTTGGTGCCGTCCAGCACGAAGTCGTCGCCGTCGCGGCGGGCGCGGGTCGCCAGCCGCGTGGGGTCGAAGAGCGGCCGTGGCTCGGCGATCGCGAGGGCTGCGACGGGCGGGTCCTCACCGGTGAACGGCGTCAGCCAGCGCTCCTGCTGGCCGGCATCGCCGTGGAGCGCGAGCACGTTGGCCACGGCCGCCGGGGCCATGGCGGCCACGGTGATGCCCGGGTCGCCGTGCGCCAGCGTCGACGCCGCGAGCACCGACGTCACGGCGGAGCGCTCCTCGACGAACCCGCCGAGTTCGGCGGGGATGCCCAGCTGGCCGAGTCCGACCTCGGCGAGCTGCCCGAGCACGTCGGGCGAGGCCTCGCAGGCGTCATCGGCCTTGCGACCGGCCGGACGCAGCGACTCGGCCGCGACCTGGGCGAACATGTCGACGAGCATCTGCTGCTCGTCGGTCGGCGTCAGGTCGAACACCGTGCGCTGCTTCGGCTCCTGCCGAGCCGGCTCCCGTCCGTTGGACGTGACCTTCGAGAACGTCCGCGCGGTCGTGGTCGCGGCACCGAAGCCGCGGCGGACGCCCTCGCGGACGAGCCGCTCGAGGTTGTCGCGCTGTCCGAACCGCTCGACGAGCTCGCTGCCCGCCAGGCGGCGCAGGCCGGCGAGCGCCAGACCCATGCCCTGTTCCATCGCTGTCGCCACCGTGCGTGACCTTTCGGAATGCGTTGGTGCTTGCTAGAGTTACCAAGCGTGTTACCCGCGGTAACCATCGCTGACGTTACCGGGAGTAACACCACAGCACAAGCCTCCCACCAACGCGCAGGAGCTGAAGTCCATGGCAGCCAAGAAGAAGAGCGACGCGCCCGTGGCCGTCGTCGTGGGGGGCAACCGCACCCCGTTCGCCCGCAGCAACGGTGCGTACGCCAACGCCTCCAACCAGGACATGCTGACCGCCGCGATCGACGGGCTGATCGCCCGGTACGGCCTGGCCGGCGAGCGCCTCGGCGAGGTCGTCGGCGGCGCCGTGCTCAAGCACGCCCGCGACTTCAACCTCGTCCGTGAGTCGGTCCTGGGCTCGGCGCTCGCCGCCGACACGCCGGCGCACGACATCCAGAAGGCGTGCGACACCTCGATCGAGGCCGCGGTCAGCATCA
>CAYMGL010000175.1:0-6061 GCA_964389945.1 uncultured Actinomycetota bacterium | reverse complement strand
GAGGCCTACGACCCCGCGTTCGCCTACGAGATCTCCGTGCTCGTCGAGGACGGGCTGCGCCGGATGTGGACCGACGAGGAGGTCGAGGGCGGCGAGGACGTCCTGTACTACATCACGGTCTACAACGAGCCCAACATCCAGCCGGCCATGCCCGAGCACGTCAGCAACCAGGACGTGATCGACGGGCTGTACAAGTACGCCGACGCCCCCGACCTCGGTGACGACGCCCTCGAGGCGACCATCCTGTCGTCGGGCACGATCATGTTCGAGGCGCTGCGCGCGCAGGAGCTGCTGGCCGACGACTGGAACATCGCCGCGGAGGTGTGGAGCGCACCGGGCTGGAACCGGCTCGCCCGCGACGGCGCCAACTGCGAGTCCTTCAACCGGACGCACCCCGACCAGGACAAGCGCGTCCCGGTCGTCACCCAGAAGCTGGAGGGTTCGTCCGCACCGTTCGTGGCCGTCAGCGACTGGTCGCGCCTGACCGCGTTCCAGATCGCCGACTGGGTCCCGGGCACGTACGCCGTGCTGGGCACCGACGGGTTCGGCCGGTCCGACACCCGCGAGCGGCTGCGGCGCTACCACCGCGTCGACGCCGAGTCGACGACCTACGCGGTCCTGGCCGAGCTCGTGCTCGCCGGCGAGCTCGAGGAGAAGGTGCTCACGGAGGCCATCGAGAAGTACGAGCTCGACTGGGACCGCTGGGCGTACTGGGGCACCGGCGACACGGACGACGTCACTCGCTGACCGGGTGACGCACGAGGGCGCGCTGGCTAGGGCTGGATCGTGATGGTGACGGTCGCGGTGTCGGCTGCCGAGCCGTTGCTCATCGTGTAGGAGAACGTGGTCGTCCCGGTCGCGCCGGGGTTCGGCTCGAACCGGATGCGGCCGTCGCCGAGGTCCACGACCTCGCCGAGGGACGTCGCGCTGTCGTCGATGCCGATGACCGTGAGCGCGCGGCCCTGCGGGTCGCTGTCGTTGGCGAGGACGTCGATGACGACCGGCTGGTCCACGGTCGTGGTCGCGCTGTCGTCGTTCGCGGTCGGGGCGCCGGCGACGGCCGTCAGCGTGGTCGTGACCGAGGTCGCGTCCCGCCCGCCACGGGCGGTGCCGCCGTCGTCGCGCACCACGAACGTCACCGAGGTGGGCCCACTGGCGCTGGTCGCGAAGCGGAACGTCAGCGTCCCCGTGGCCGCGTCGAGCCGCGGCAGCGTCGCGAACTGGCCCGGGCGGTCGACAGAGACGGTCACGCTCAGCCGCTGGCCCGCCTCGTTGGCCGGACCCGGCGAGATGTTCGACGCCCACCCGCTGATCGTCACGAGCCCGGCGTCAGCGGCGGCGCGCACCGTCGGACCCGGCGTGACCCGGGGCGCGTCGTTGACCGGCAGCACGTCCACGACGAACGACGAACGGACCGCGGTCCCCCCGTCGGTGACGAGGACGTACCCCTCGAGGACGCCGGTCACGTCAGCCGCCGGGACGACCGTGACGCGGCCGTCGGCCCCGATGCTGGTGGCTGCACCGGGGACGCTCGCCGCGACGACCCGCAGGGCCTCGCCGTCGACCTCGAGGTCGTTGGCGAGCACGTCCACCGTCGTCGAGCCGTCCTCCACGACGGTCGCGCTGTCCCCGAACGGCCGGGGGGCGTCGTCGACCGCTCGGATCGTCACCGTCACGACCCCCGTCACGGTCGCGGTCCCGTCCGACGCGTTGTAGGTGAAGCGGTCCCCGCCGACCGCGTCCCGGTCGGGTGTGTAGGTGACGGTGCCGTCGCCGTTGTCGCGGACCGTGCCGCGGGCGGGCGACCCGAGGCCCACCAGGTCCAGCTCCTCACCGTCGGGGTCGACGTCGTCCCCGAGGAGGTCCAGCACCACGACGCCGTCCTCGGCGACGACGCCCGTGTCGTCGACCACGACCGGCGCCGCGTTGTCGACCGGGCCCTCGACCTCGACCTCGAGCTGGCCCTCCTCGGTCGAGGTGCCGTCGGACACGACGTAGGTGATCAGTGCCGTGCCGACGAAGCCGTCCGGCGCGATCCACTCGATGTCACCCTCGGGGGTCCACGTGACGTCGCCGATCGAGGCCGTCACGTCGACCAGACGGAGCTCGCGACCGTCGACGGCGTCGTTCTCGAGGACGTTGACGCGGACGGTCCCGTCGGTGTCGGCGACGACCTGCTCGCCGAGCACGACGAGGGCCGCGCCGGGTGTCGGGCTCGGGGCGGGCGACGCGGACGGTTCGGGGTCGTCGGACGGGGACGGCTCGTCGGCGACGTCCGCGATCTCCGGCAGGTCGGCCGGGGCCGCGGCCGGCAGGCCGTACCCGGCAGCACCCACGAGGGCGGCCACGACGGCCGCGGCGATCGCGCCGGCGCCGCCCGACAGGTTCTCGAACGGCCGCCCGAACGGCGTGCTCACCAACCAGCTGAACGGGCCGATGGCCCAGCGGAGTCGACCCAGGGGGATCGCGAGGAAGGCCCGGACGACGTCCGGGTCGAACTGCGTGCCGGCGTGGCGGGCCAGCTCCTCCCGGGCCTCGTGGGCGGGCAGGGGCTGCTTGTAGGCGCGAGCGGCGGTCATCACGTCGTAGGCGTCGGCGACGGCGACGATGCGCGCCCCCAGCGACAGCTCCTCCCCCGAGATGCCGTACGGGTAGCCCTCGCCGTCCCACCGCTCGTGGTGCTGCTCGATGGTCAGGACCCAGTGGCCCAGCCAGGGCCGCAGCGGCGCCACGATCCTCGCCCCCTCGAGGGGGTGCGTCCGCAGCAGCTCCCATGCCTCCTCGCTCGGACGACCGGGGTGGTTGAGCACGTCCGGGTGCACGGCGATCTTGCCGACGTCGTGCAGCAGGGCGGCCCACCGCAGCCGGTCGATGTCCACCTCCTCGACGTCGAGCTCCTCGGCGATCATGTCGACGAACACGCGGACGCGCTCCGCGTGGCCGCGGGTCGCCCGGTCGTGCGTCGACAGGGCGGAGACGAGCCGCAGCACCGTGACAGCTGCATCCGTGCGGTCGTCGCTGAGCCCGTGCTCGCGCGCCCGGTCGACCTCGGCCTGCAGCTCCCGACTGCCACCTCGTGTGCGGGCGACCTTGTAGCGCGAGGGGACCTCGCCCGGGAAGGCCAGCGAGAGCTGGAGCAACGCCGCGAACGGCAGCAGACGCCGCGCGAGGCGGTCGACGACGAACACGATCACGGTCGCCACGACCCCGAGGAGCAACCAGACGCCGACGGCCGCACCGAAGGACTGGGGCGGGGGGAGCTGGCGACTGATCCAGATCGTGCTCAGGACGGCCACGATCAGCGGGCCGAAGAACGCGACGAACTTGACCAGGCGCGCCGCCCAGGGCCGCCCCTCCCAGCCGTCCTCGCGGCTCATGGCGCACCCACCGGGGCACCCGGGCCCGTGGCGGCGTGGGCCTCCGCGACCCGCCACGGGTCGACCCGCACCGGGGCGCCCTCGTCGGGGAGCAGCACCCGGAAGGCGGCGCCACCGCTCGGTGACTCCTCCACCCACGCGCGGCCGCCGTGCAGCTCGGCGAACCGCTTGACGAGCGCCAGACCCAGCCCCATCCCCGGATCGTCGGCGAGCTGTCGCAGCGGCTCGAAGACCGCGATGCGGTCACCCGCGGGGATGCCCGGCCCCTCGTCGTCGACGCCGAGCATGACCGCGGGACCATCGCGCACCGCGCCGATCTCGACCGTGGAGCCGGCCGGTGCGAACTTCACCGCGTTGTGGACCAGACACCGCAGGATGCGCTCGACGTGGCCGGGGGTGGCCTGGGCGGTCACGTCCCCGACGTCCACCCGGACCTCGTGCTGCGAGACGTCGACGTCACGGAGCGCGGCCCGGACCGCCGCTTCCAGGCGGACCGGCCGCCGGTGGACGCTGACGGTGCGCTGGGTGAGCCGGTCGACGTCGATCAGGTCTCCCAGGAGCACGTCGAGCCGGTCCGCGTTGAGCTGCAGGCCGTCCACGAGGTCCCGCCGCTGTCGTTCGGAGAGCTCCTCGCCCGTCGCGAGGCGGCCCGCCACACCCTTGATCACCTCCAGCGGCGTCCGGAGCTCCTGGGAGATGGCGTTGACGAACTCGGTCTTGGACTGCAGGAGCTCCTGGTGCTGTCGCGTCACCTGCGTGTCGTGCGCGTAGAGGGCCTGGACGGTCTCCTCCAGCGTCATGACACGGTCACGACGCCGACGCTCCAGGAGGACGGCGGTGACGGCGATCGACAGCGCGACGGCGACCCAGCCGAGCGCGATCCCGGTCCAGTCGAGCACGAGCGGCCGCACGGGCGTCCTGGTCACGAGGACGACCGGTGCCCCGTCGACGCGTGCGAACGCGGCCGCCGCCTCGATGTCGCCCCCGCGCTGCTGCACGACCGGTTCGCCGGTGGCGGCTGCCTCGTCGACGAGGTCCTGCGTGGGCGTGGGCGCGTCCGGTCCGACGCTGACCACGCGCGAGGCGTCGCCGAGCCACACGGCCGCAGCACGCACGTCCTCGGTCGCGAGCACGGCACGCGCCAGGAGGTCGGCCGCGTCGTCGGACTGCAGCTCGTCCGACTGCTCCAGCAGGGACGACGCCATCGCGTCCGTCGCATCCACCGCCCGCGCCACGCTCTCGTCGCGGTTGGTGCTGAGCGTGAAGAGCCCGAACGTCACGGCCAGCAGCGCGAACACGCCGATCATCGCCAGCGGGGCTCGCGCCGCCTTCGGGACGGTGCGCCGTCCCGACCGTGCGGCAAGCCCCTGTGCCAAGACCGGCCCCCTCCCCGACTCGGCACGCTAGCGATGCGACGTCAGCCCGGTGCCGATCATCCGACGTAGCGGTTGCGCGCGTCCTCGAGCACCGCGAGCGCCGCCCGGCGGTCCTGCCAGCCCCGGACCTCGACGTGCTTGTGCTCGAGGTCCTTGTAGACGTTGAAGAAGTGCGCGATCTCCTCCTTCATGTGCCGCGGCACGTCGTCGATGTCCTGCAGGTGCCGCCACCGCGGGTCGGTGTCGGGCACGCACAGCAGCTTGTCGTCCTGCCCGGCGTCGTCGGCCATGTCGAGGTTGCCGAGGATGCGGCCGGTGATCCGGCAGCCCGGGAACGTCGGCTCGCCGAGGATGACCACGACGTCGAGGGGGTCGCCGTCCTTGGCGAGCGTCTCGTCGACGAAGCCGTAGTCGCCCGGGTAGTGGACAGCCGAGAAGAGCATGCGGTCGAGCACGAAGACGTCCCGCTGCTTGTCCAGCTCGTACTTGTTGCGTGACCCCATGGGGACCTCGACGACGACCTCGACGGTGTGCTCGCTCGACATGGGTGCCCTCCTCGTTCGGCCCGCCGGTTAGGTTGCCATCCGCACGGGAGGCAGAGTGTGGCACGGCTGGTGTTCTTCCAGGGACCGATGGGCTGCGGCAAGTCGACGCTGGCCCTGCAGCGACACCACACGTCGTCGGCCGGCGGCCGCTCGGTGCTCCTGCTGACACGGCACGACCGCGAGGGCGCCACGATCACCTCGCGCATCGGCCTGCAGCAGCCGGCCGTGGTCGTCGAGGAGGACACCGACCTCTACGAGTACGTCCGTGACCTGCTGGCCCGCGGCGCCTCCATCGACGAGGTGGTGCTGGACGAGGCGCAGTTCGTCACCGCGGCCCAGGTCGACCAGCTGGCGCGCGTGGCCGACGACCTCCACATCGAGGTGCTCGCCTTCGGCCTGCTCACCGACTTCCGGACCCGGCTGTTCCCCGGGTCCCAGCGGTTGGTGGAGCTCGCCGACGAGATCCGCCGGCTGCAGGTCGAGGCCCGCTGCTGGTGCGGTGAGGTCGGCACCCACAACGCACGCACCGTGGACGGCCGCATCACGCGGTCCGGCGACCAGGTCGTCGTGGGCGACCTCGGGTCCGGCAGCATCGGCTACGAGGTGCTGTGCCGGCGCCACCACCGCGACGGGACGACGCGCCGCGTGGTCGACGAGCAGCCCGACGACCTGCTCCTCGAGCTGTGAGGCGGTCGCCACGCTGCTGGCTGGTGGTCAGGGGCGGGGTCGAACCGCCGACACCACGATTTTCAGTCGTGTGCTC
>CAYMGL010000174.1:0-6083 GCA_964389945.1 uncultured Actinomycetota bacterium | reverse complement strand
CCTCGAGCTTCTGGAGGAAGATCTTCTCGTCGAAGAGGTCGCTGAAGCGCAGGCCCACACGGGCTGCCTTGTCGGCGTAGGCCGGGCCGATGCCACGCTTGGTGGTGCCCAGCTTCGCCTTGCCGAGCCGCCGCTCGATCAGCATGTCGAGCTCGCGGTGGTACGGCATGATCAGGTGCGCGCTGCCGGACACCTTGACGCGGTCGAACGCGTCGAGGCCCTCCTCGACCAGCCCGTCCAGCTCCTGCAGCAGCACCTTCGGGTCCACGACGACGCCGGCGCCGATGACGGGTGTCACGTGCGGGTAGAGGATCCCGCTCGGGATCAGGTGCAGCTTGAACACCTGGTCGCCGACGATCACGGTGTGGCCGGCGTTGTTGCCGCCCTGGTAGCGCACGACGAGGTCCGTCGTGTCCGCCAGCAGGTCGGTGGCCTTGCCCTTGCCCTCGTCGCCCCACTGGGCGCCGACGATCACGGTCGCTGGCACGGTCTGTCCTTCGGTCGGGATGCCACCGTCGCGGCGCGGGAGGACCGGCTCGTTGGCGCCAGAGGCGCGAGAGGTCCGGTGCCAGCCGTGCGCCCGGCACCGTGGGGGAACGGTACCGGGCGCAGTGCGGGGGGGACGGGCCGTGGTGGCGCCGAGGTCGCTCGTCAGTCGGTGGTCGGGTCGGCGTCCTCCACCTCGGTGCGCGCTGCGGCCAGTGCCGCCTCGCGCTCGGGGTCGGTCCGCTCCTCGGCCGCCGGCTCGCCGGAGCGGCTCAGCGCCAGCCCGACCACGACGACACCGAGGAGGATCAGGACCGAGGGCCACACCCACGGTGCGACGCCGGAGGCGACGCCGAACAGCGCGACGAGCGCGATGCCGGTGAGCACGAGGCCGGAAAGAAGTGAGAAGACATCGAGGTCGTGGCGGTTCATGACAGCTCCTGCGGGGTGAACTCGGGGGTGATGATGGTCAGTTCGCCGAGCCGGACGTCGACCCGGATGTCCAGGACGTCGCCGTCCTGCGGACCGCCGGCGCGGTCGATCTCGAGGGGGTTGCCCACGTCCTCGCTGGAGAGACGTTCGACGCCGTCGTCGGTCCGGACGACGAGCTCACCAAGGCCGACGTCACCGACGACGCGCCACGGGACCTCCGCCGGCACGGTGAGGATGACCTCGCCCGCGCCCATGTCGATCTCGAGGTCGTCGTCACCGGCCAGAGCGGCCAGCTGGTCGCCGGTCGGCTGCCAGTCCTCGAGGTCGACCTCGATGCTCCCGGCCATCAGGCTGATGCCGTCGGGCAGGTCGTCGGTCGCGTCGATGGCGTAGGTCCGCTCACCGACACCGTCGGCGATGCCGACGCCGTCGAAGTCGACGTCCCAGCTGTCGCCCACCTCACGGATGACGGCGCCGGCGATGACCGGTGGGATGAGGAAGATCGCGACCAGCGACAGCCACCGGGCACGGCCCCACAGGGCCCCGACGAGCTGGCCGAGCCCGAGGACGAGCAGGGCCACGGCGGCGAGGTGGCTGGGGTCGGCGTCGAGCGGCAGGGTCGACACCTGGTCGAGCGCGGCGACGAGGCCGGTCGCGATCAGGGCGACACCGATGGTGATCGCGCCGAGCGGCGAGCGCGGCCGCGGGGGCGGCGGCGGGCCGACGGGCCGGGGCCGTGGTGCGGCCGGCTGTGCGACGGGTGGCGGTCCGGTCGGCGTGCCGCCGTCGGCGGACGCCGGAGGGGCGGGTGTGGTGGTGGTCATGGCGGCTCCTTGTGCGCCGGGGGTGGGGGTGGCGGGCCAGGTCGAGCCATCGCCGGACGTGCCGGATGCCGTCGTCCCGCCGTCCCTGGTCCACAGCGCGATCCCGATGCCGACGAGGACCAGCGGGAGGAGCCCGAAGTTGCCGGGGAAGGGGTCGTCGAGGGCGGCGAGGAGTGCGCCGGCCAGGATGACGACACCGATCCAGAACGCCACGCCGCCGGACTGGCGGAAGGCGATGCCCCCGGTCGGGGGGCGGCTCGGCTCGTCGTCGCGGGCGACCAGCAACCAGGCGGCGAGGTAGGCGACGAAGGCGGGCGGGAACGCGAGGGCGAGGACGACCACGATGATCCGGACGATCACCGGGTCCTGGCCGAAGGTGCGGGCGAGCCCACCGGCGACGCCGGCGACGACCTTGTCGGCCGTGCTGCGGCGGAAGACCGGGCGCGGCTGCCGCGGCGTGGGCGGGGGCGCCGCACCGGTCGTGGTGGCGGCGCCGGCGGTGGACGTCTCGTCCGCCGGGGGCGGCGAGGACTGGTCGGTCATGGAACGACCTCCTGAAGGGTTTCCGTGCGTGGTCGGTGGTGGTTGACGAGGACACTGTCGCGTCGCGGTGTCGGTCTCGACATGGGGGACGACCCTGATCCCGTCTCGGGGGTCAGGGGTGGGGTGGGGGACCAGCTGGTCGCCTCGCCCACGCGCGTGTGACACGCTGCACGCTGTGACCACGACACCCCCGCCCCCATCCCCCACCGACGCGCCGTCCCGGGCCGAACGGCTCCGTCGCTCACTGGCGACGCCGCGGACCCCGTTGCAGCGCGACCCGGACGACCGCGTCATCGCCGGCGTCTGCGCAGGCGTCGCGAAGCAGATCGGCGTCGACCCCCTCGTCGTGCGCGTCGCGACGGTCGTCTTCGCGTTCGCGGGAGGCGTCGGCATCGTCCTCTACCTCCTCGGGTGGACGGTCTCCGAGGAGCGTCCCGCCGATGCAGCTGCGATCCCGGTCACGCGGCGCCAGACGCTGGCGGTCGGCTTCATCGCCCTCGGCACGCTCCTGCTGCTGCGCGACGTCGGCCTCTGGCTCGGCGACACCCTCGTGCTGCCGCTCGTGCTCGGCGCCATCGGCAGCACCGTGATCTGGGCCCGCGCGGACGACGACGACCGGCAGCGGTGGACCTCGCTGCCGGGCCGCTTCCCCGGCCACGCCGACCAGCGCAGCCCGGCGTCGCCGGTGCGGATCCTCGCCGGTGCGATCCTCATCGGCATCGGCATCACGGCGATCCTCGCGACCAACAACGCACTGCTGGCGCTGCGATCCGTCGGCCTCGCGATCCTCGCGACGCTCGTCGGTGCCGGCCTGGTCTTCGGACCGTGGATCGTCCGGCTCGTCGGCGACCTCACCGAGGAACGGCGCGAGCGCATCCGCAGCGAGGAACGGGCCGACGTCGCGGCGCACCTGCACGACTCGGTCCTCCAGACGCTGGCACTGATCCAGCGGTCCGCCGACCAGCCCCGCCGGATGGTCGCCCTGGCACGGAGCCAGGAGCGCGAGCTGCGCGCCTGGCTGTACGACCAGCGCGACGTCGGCGAGGCCGACACGACGCTGCGCGGGCTGTTCGACGACGTGCTGGCGACCGTCGAGGCCGCCCACGAGCTCGACGTGGACCTGGTGGTCGTTGGCGACGCGGCCGTGGACGACGACGTCCGGGCGCTGGCCGCCGCCGTGCGCGAGGCCTTGACGAACGCCGGCAAGCACGCCGGCGTCACCACCGCATCGGTCTACGTGGAGGTGGTGGACGACGAGCTCGTGGCCTTCGTGCGCGACCGCGGTGACGGCTTCGACGCGGCGGACGTCGCGAGCGACCGGCGCGGGATCGCGGACTCGATCCGCGGCCGCCTGCGGCGGCACGGCGGCACGGCCACGCTGGTCACCGCGCCCGGCGACGGCACGGAGTGGGAGCTCGTGGTCCCGCTCGACGCCGAGGAGAAGGAGACCTCATGAGCGCGGCCCACATCACCGTCTACCTGGTCGACGACCACCGGCTGTTCCGGTCGGGCGTGCGTGCCGAGCTCGGCCAGCACGTGCACATCGTCGGCGACGCCGGGGACGTGGACACCGCCATCGGCGACGTCCGGCGGCTGAAGCCGGACGTCGTGCTGCTGGACGTGCACATGCCGGGCGGTGGCGGTCTCGCGGTGATCGAGGGGGTCCGTGCCACGCACCCGGACCAGACGTTCCTGGCCCTGTCGGTCTCCGACGCGGCCGAGGACGTGATCGCCATCATCCGCGCTGGCGCGCGTGGCTACGTGACCAAGACCATCGCACCGCCCGAACTCGTCGACGCGATCGTGCGCGTCCACGGTGGCGACGCGGTGTTCTCGCCACGGCTGGCGGGCTTCGTCCTCGATGCGTTCAGCGACCCGGCCTCGGCCGGTGTCACGACGGAGGACCCGGAGCTGGACCAGCTCAGCCCACGCGAGAAGGAGGTCATGCGCCACATCGCGCGTGGCTTCACCTACAAGGAGACGGCCAAGCGTCTGTCCATCAGCGTGAAGACGGTCGAGACGCACGTCAGCTCGGTGCTGCGCAAGCTCCAGCTGTCCAACCGCCACGAGCTGACCGCGTGGGCCGCGGACCGCCGCATCATCTGAGGTCCGGTCAACGCACCGACGCTGCCCGCACGAGCTCGACGCGGCGTGGGTCAGCGACGGTGAAGCCCTCGCTGCGGAGCACGTCGGGGCCGCTCCGTGCAGCGAGTTCGAGCTGCTCGGCGATCGCGTCCGCGGGCACGTGCCGGTCGCGACCGGCGTCGCGGACGAGCAGCTGCTCGAGGTCGAGGCCGACGCCGACGCGCAGCGCCACGAGGGCCGCGTCGACGTCACACGCGATCGCCCGCCAGGCGGCACGGTCCCCCGCACGCACGTTGGTCGCGTCGACGGCGACCACGCGCCCCGCGGCGAGCAGGTCGCGCACCCTCCCCCGGGCCGTCGCGTAGGTCACGTCGGTCTCGGCGGGCGCGAGGCGCAGCTCGGCCCGGATCGCGTCCGTCGAGATCACCGCGTCCACGACCCCGCCGGCGACCAGTCGGCGCAGCAGCGTGGACTTGCCGGATGCGGCCGGGCCCACGGTCAGGACGAGGGCCGGCCCCGCGATGACCACCTGCTCCACGTCGCCGCCCCCGATCCACTGGGCGGCGACGCTAACGGCGACGCGCGAGCGCCCCGTGGAGGTGCCGCGTCAGTCGCGGCCCGGCGGCGGCACGACGACGACGGGGCACGGTGCGTGCGTGACGACCTGGAGGCTGGTCGAGCCGAGCAGCAGGCCGCGGAAGCCCCCGTGCCCGCGCGACCCGATGACCAGCAGGTCAGCGCCACGGCCAGCCTCGATCAGCGCGTGCGACGGCGAGTCCGGGACGACGACCGGGTCGATCGGGACGTCCTTCGGCGCGTCCTCGATGGCGTGGAGGAGGCGGTCCATGGCCTCGGCCTCGAGCTTCTCCCGCGGCTCGGGCATGCCGTAGCCGAACTCCATGCCCGGGGAGTAGGCGATGAGGTGGTAGGAGTGGACCGCTTCGATCGTCGGGTCCTCCCGCCGCCGCGCCTCCTCGATCGCGTACCGCAGCGCCCGGTCCGCGTGCTCCGACCCGTCCACCCCGACGACGATGCGCGTGCCCATGAGGACCTCCCGTGTCGTTCATCCGACCCTACGCGCGTTCGGGTCGGCACGGAAGTGCCCGAGGTCCCGCACATGGTTCGGCGCCCCGCCATATGGCGGGGCGCCGAAGTCGTTCGGGTGAGATCAGGGCAGCAGGACCGCATCGATGACGTAGAGCTTGCCGTTCGAGGCATTGACGCCGATGGTCGGGTCGACCAGCTGGGCGTTGCCCACTGTGTCGCCCTTCGTGGTCAGCTCGCCGTCGTTCAACATTGACAGCGTGCTACCGCGGGCGATGTCACTGCGCGACGACACCTCGTCCGGGTCGACGTGGTAGCCGAGGATGTTGAGCACAGCCGCCTCGCCGTCGGGAGTCGACAGGAGTTCGCCGGGAGTGGTGTCGAGCACGTCGAACAGAGCCGCGAACGCGTCGTCGGTGGGAGCGAAGACGGTGATCCCTTCCGTCGTTGCCAGCGTCTCGCCAAGTCCGAAGTAGTCGACGAGGAAGAGGAGGGTGCTGAATTCACCCGTCTCTGCATTTACCGAAGCGGCGACGTCGACGATGGTGCCGTCGACAGCGGGCGGGCCGCCCTTGGCTGCGGCGGGGCCGGCGATGAGGCCGAGGGCGAGGGCGGCGGTGGCCGCGGCGGTGATGGTGCGTCGCATGTGCAGGACTCCTGGTCTGGGGA
>CAYMGL010000173.1:0-6118 GCA_964389945.1 uncultured Actinomycetota bacterium | reverse complement strand
ACTCGATGAGCCCGTCCTCGGCGACCGTGACCTGGTCCCCCGTGGCGAGCTCCTTCACCGCGACGCTACCGGCGGCTGCCTCGTCGGCACCACGGATGACCACGAACCGCACGCCACGGTCGTCGGCGTACTTGAACTGCTTGCCGAGCTTGCGGTCGGCGACGTAGACGTCGGTGTGGATCGCACCCCTGCGGCGCAGGTGCGTGGCGATGCGCAGCGCGTCACCGCGCAGGTCCTCGTTGAACACGGTGACCAGGACCGGCGGCGCGCTCGCCCCGGCGTCCTCCTCGGCGAGGAGCAGCAGGATCCGCTCGATGCCGAGGCTCCCGCCGGTCGCCGGGATGTCCTGCTTGGAGAACATCCCGACCAGGTCGTCGTAGCGACCGCCGCCCGCGAGGCTCGCCCCGAGGCCGTCGTGGGCGACCTCGAACACCGGCCCGGTGTAGTAGGACAGGCCCCTGGCGAGGACCGGGTCGAAGGCGATCGCACCACCGGCGATGTTGGGCGCCACGAGGTCGAGGACGGTGTCGACCTCGGCGAGCCCCGCCGCGCCGCGCTCGGTCGAGGCGATCCGCTCCCGCAGCGCCCCGGCGAGGTCGTCCTGTCCGAGGTCAGCGGCCAGGTGCTCGACCGCCTCGCTCGGCACCTCGCGGTCCCGCAGCTCGGCGGCCACGCCGTCGACGCCGATCTTGTCGAGCTTGTCGATGGCCACCAGCGCGCTGCCCTCGAGCTCGGTGGGGATGCCGTACGCCTCGACGAGGCCGCGCAGGGCCCTGCGCGAGTTGAGCCGCATCGTGAAGCCGGTCAGGCCGAGCGCGTCGAGGACCTCGTTGACGGCGAGGAGCACCTCGGCGTCGGCCACGAGGGAGTCCGAGCCCGTGATGTCCACGTCGCACTGGAGGAACTCGCGGTAGCGGCCCTTGCCGGGGCGGTCGGCCCGCCAGACCGGCGCGATCGCGTAGCGCTTGAACGGGGTCACGAGCTGCCCCGCGTTGGCCGCCACGTACCGCGCGAGCGGCACGGTGAGGTCGTAGCGCAACGCGTGGTCGGCGAGGTCGCTGTCGCTGACCTCAGCGCCGTCCTCGAGCGCCTCCTCGAGCTTCTCGCCGCGCGCGAGGATCCGGAAGATCAGCTGGTCACCCTCGTCGCCGTACTTGCCGAGCAGCGTCTCGAGCCGCTCGAAGGCCGGCGTGTCCATCCCTGCGAAGCCGTACGCCTCGAACACCTCGCGGATGGTCCCCAGCGCCCGATGGCGACGTGCGACCTCGTCGGGGAGGAAGTCACGGGTCCCGCTCGGGGGGTTGGTGTCCAGCTGCATCGTGGCGCTCTCGGTCGGGTGCCGCCGTTGGACGGTACTCCGCCGCGGCAGCCGGCCGACGGGGCGGCGTCCGGGGCGGCACGGGTCGGAGGTGACGCCGTGCGCAGACATCGCTGCGGCGCTGCGTGACACCTCCCCCACACCCGACGACCGTCAGGACGACCGTGAGCGCTGTCCCCACCACCGACCTCGGTCTGACCGACCCGCTGGACCCCCTGCTCGGTCCGCGCCTCGGTCACCTCCTCGACGCGGTCGACGAGCGTGCCGGGATCCGCGTGGACGACACCGGCATCACCGTGCGCGCGCCCCTGCGGACGCGGCACAGCAGCTGGGAGCGGATCGAGCGGATCGAGCTCGACAACCGCCTCGACGTCGTCGTCGGAGCGCTGACGCGGTTCCTGCCACTGCGGCGGGTGCCGCTGCTCGGTGGACTGCTGACCGACGGCATCCGGTCGCTGTCCGCCCGGGTCACACGCCGGCTGGTCCCGCGACGGCGGCGACGCGCCGGCTGGGTCGTCGCGACCATCCACCAGCGCGGCGTGCTCCGTCGCGACGTCGAGGTCGACGGCGGCGCGTGGCTCACGGCCGTCCTGCAGCCGCAGCTGACCGACGCGATCGAGTCGCATGCCCGGATGCGCCACATCCCGGTCGACCACCGCTGACGCGCGGGCTCACGCGTAGCGCTTCGCCTGCTGCAGGTACGGGTTGGTCGCACGCTCACGACCGACGGTGGTGTCCGGCCCGTGGCCGGACAGGATCGCGACGTCGTCCTCCAGCGGCAGGACCGTCCGCGCGATCTGGCGCAGCAGCTCCTCGCCGTCGCCCCGTGGGAAGTCACTGCGACCGATGCTGCCGGCGAACACGAGGTCGCCGCTGAAGAGCACGTCGTCGGTCGGGTCCGGGTCACCGAGGACGACCTCGACGTGCGCCTGCCCGAGGCCGTGCCCGAGGAAGGTGCAGTGGCCGGGCGTGTGGCCCGGGGTGTGGGCCACGGTGAACTCGACGCCACCGCGGACGAGGGTCTCCCCGTCGTCGAGGTCGACCAACCGGTCGTCGTCCGGCTGCCAGTCGAGGCCGAACTGCTGCTGCAGCGCGGCGCTCGGCAATGGGCCGAACGCCTTCTGGGGCTCGTCCCAGATCCACCGGTCGTCGGGATGCAGGTGCACGCCGACGTCGAACGTCGCCGCGAGCTCCGGCGCCGACCAGTGGTGGTCCAGGTGCCCGTGCGTCAGCAGGATCGCCTCCGGCGTCAGCTCCAACCGCTCGACGAGGTCGGGCACGCGCTCGGTGCCGTGCTCCCCCGGGTCGATGACCACGCACGTCCCGGCGTCGCGGTCCCCCACGACGAAGCAGTTGGTCTGCCAGCGACCGAGCGGCATCCCGACGACGACGAGGTCCGACACACGTGCTCCTGTGGGAGGTGGGAGGTGCGGGACCTCGAGGCTACTTGCGCTGCTCCACCCCGAACCGGGTGCACCCGCATCCAGCGCGCCCGCAACCGGGTGCGGATCCCGTGCGATACGGGCGGGTCTGCACCCAGTGATCGGCAACACCGCCGGGATCGCACCCGGTTGCCCGGTGCCGGCCTAGGTTGGGCCGCCCCTGCGGTTCGGAGTGGACGTGGTGGACGTGGAGGTCCGCGAGTACGAGGACGACGACCTGGTCGCGGTGCAGCGCATCTGGCAGGAGTGCGGCTGGGTCGACGAGGACGAGGCCGAGCACCTTCCCGACTTCCTCGCCGACGGCGACGTGGTCGTCGCCGAGCTCGACGGGGACGCCGAGGCATGCACGTCGATCCACGACGGCTCGATGCGGCACACCGGAACGGACCTCCCGCTGGCCGTCGTGAGCTCGGTGACGACGAGCCGCATCGGCCGCAAGCAGGGCCTCGCCCGTGCGACGCTGGACACCGCGTTGCGTCGCGCCGCCGAGCGCGGGGCCGCGGTCAGCGTCCTCGGCATGTTCGAGCAGGGCTTCTACGACCGGTCCGGCTTCGGCACGGGGGCCGAGATGCTGATCTACCGGCTCGACCCGGCGATGCTCAGTGACCGACTCCCCTACCGCCGCCCGGTCCGACTCGGGCTGGACGACATCCCGGACATGGTCGCCTGCGCCGCGTCGCGAGCGCCCGTCCACGGTGGGGTCACCCTGCCGTCCGTCCCCCTCGCTCGCGCGGAGCGGTCATGGGACGAGGGCGGGTTCGGACTGGGGTACCGGGACGATGACGGGACCCTCACGCACTACCTGTGGGCCGATGCCAAGGGCGAGCACGGCCCCTACGACGTGCGGGACTGGGCCTGGCGCACCACGGACGAGCTGCTCGAGCTCCTCGGGTTGCTGCGCAGCCTCGGTGACCAGGTCCGGACCGTCATCGTGCCGGAACCGAGCGCCGTCCAGCTCGCGGTCCTCGTGCAGCAGCCGGTCCGGAAGAAGGTCAGTCGGGCCACCGGTGACCACCGCTACCAGCGCTGGCCCTCCGCGTGGTGGCAGGCGCGCATCCTCGACCTGCCGACGTGCATGGCCGCACTCCCCCCGACCGACGAGCTGTTCTGCAACCTCCACGTCACGGACCCGCTCGACCTCGACGACGTGGCCGGCGAGTGGACGGTGCGCCTGGGGCCCACGACCTCGGTCGAGCGCGGTCACGAGATGGACCTGCCCACGCTCACCTGCAGCGTGAACGCGCTGACACGCCTGTGGCTCGGGGTGCGCCCGGCCACGACGCTGGCGGCGACCGACGACCTCGATGCGACGCCTGCGCTGCTGGCCGCACTCGACCGGGCGATCCGGCTGCCGCGGCCCGACGTGCACCGGGACTTCTGAGGATCAGCCGCGGCGGACGCTCCACGCGCCCTGCGCGCCGCGGTCGCGGAACCCGACGCGGGCGTACAGCGCGTTGCTCGTGGCGTTCGTGTCGTCGGTGAACAGCGACACGTGGCTGTCGCCCCGGTCGAGCAGCGCCGCCGCGACCGCGGCGGTCAGGCCGCCGGCGTAGCCGTTGCCCCGTTCCGCGGGCGGCGTGTAGACCGGGCCGATGCGGGACGAGGTCGGGGTCGTCGGGCGGCGATTGACCATCGAGACGAGCGCACCGTCGACCTCCCAGACCCAGAGCTCCCACGACGGGTTGTCGACTGCCTCAGCCCACGTCTCGCCCCACTCGTCGGTGACGCCCAGGGCCTCGACGGCGAACGCGTGCAGCCAGCGGGCGAGCACCGGGTGGTCGGACGTGGTCGCCCGCCGGGCCGCCCCGCGGACGGTGGGGTGGACGACCTCGGTCGCGACCATGAACCGTTCGCCGAGCACCAGGCTCACCCCACCGCCCAGCCGAGCCGCCAGCGCGTCGGCGAGTGGGCGGGCCAGTGCGGTCGGACCCACGACCTCGACGTGGTCCTCGTCGTCGACCGCGACGGCAGCGGCGAGCCGATCGATGGCCCCGACCTCGACGTGCGTCGCGCCGGCGTCGTCGGCCGCTGCGGCGCACGCCACGAGGACGCGGGCGCCGCTGAGCGTGGGCCGGTCCTCCACGACCAGCGCCGCCACCACGGGGAGTGCGTCGGCGTCACCCAGCTCGACGCTGCGGCCGGCGTCCTCGCGCAGCGACACGGCGAACTCGCTGGTCGGCAGCCACGACAGGAGGGCGGACTCGAGCGCCGGGGGAACGCCGTCGTGCACCCGGACCACCACCGCCTCAGTCCTGGCCCGGCACGACCCGGTAGGCGTCGTACACCCCGTCCACGCTGCGGCACGTCTTCAGCGCGTGCTCGAGGTGCGTGGGGTCGGCCAGCTCGAAGCTGAAGCGCAGCAGTGACACCCGGTCGCGCCGCGTCGTGACCTGGGCCGACAGGATGTTGATGTGCAGGTCGCCCAGCACCGCCGTGATGTCGCGCAGCAGGTGCTTGCGGTCCAACGCCTCGACCTGGATCGTCACCATGAAGGTGCTGCCGGGTGCCCCCGACCAGTCGACGTCGATGAGCCGTTCGGGCTCGCTCTTGAGGTCCACCATGTTCGGGCACTCGCGGTGGTGCACCGACACCCCGCGGCCACGGGTCACGTAGCCCAGGATCGGGTCGCCGGGGACGGGCGTGCAGCACCGCGCCAGCTTGACCATCATCCCCGCGTCGCCCTCGACCTCGATCCGGTCGGTCCCCCGGCGGCCGATGCGGATCGGCTGCTTGGTCGGCTCGGGCGGCAGCTGCACCTGCTCGTCGGACTCGGTGACCGACTGGACGAGGAACTGGGCGACCTGCTTGGCGTCGAGGTGGTTGCCGCCGATCGCCCGCAGCAGCGTGTCGAGCGACTGGTGGTTGAAGTGCTCCATCGCGTCGTCGAGGTCGCCCGACGCCGCGGCGCGCGTCAGCGAGATCCCCGACCGGCGCAGCGCTCGCGAGAGCAGCTCGCGACCCCGCTCCTCGTCGTCCTCGCGCCGCTCGCGGTTGAAGTAGCCGCGGATCTTCGACCGGGCCCGGGCCGAGGTCGCGATCTGCAGCCAGTCACGTGACGGGCCGGCGCTCTCCGCCTTGCTCGTCATGATCTCGACGGTGTCGCCGTTCTGCAGCTCGTGGTCGAGCGGGACGAGTCGTCCGTTCACCCGCGCCCCCACGCACGCGTGGCCGACCTCGGTGTGGATCGCGTAGGCGAAGTCGATCGGCGTCGCCCCGGCCGACAGCGACCGGGCATCGCCCTTCGGCGTGAAGACGAAGACCTGGTCCTGGTAGAGGTCCAGCTTCAGCGACTCGAGGTAGTCGCCCGGCTCGTCGACGTCCTGCTGCCACTCGAGCATCGCGTCGAGCCACCGCAGGT
>CAYMGL010000172.1:0-6119 GCA_964389945.1 uncultured Actinomycetota bacterium | reverse complement strand
TGCCGTGGGCGATGTGCGAGGGCACGTCGCCGTAGGCGCAGTGGTACATGAACGCGCCCGGGTAGAGCAGCCGCACCTCGATGCTCGCGCTCTCGCCGGGGTTGGCGACCAGGTCCGCGGCGCCGCCGCCCTGGCCCGTGACCGCGTGGAAGTCGATGTTGTGCGGGTTGGCGCTCTGGGCACTGTTGGTCAGCGTGATCGTGACCAGGTCGCCGACCCGGCCGCGCAGGACCGGCCCGGGCGCGCCGCAGGTGACGTCGTCGTCACCGGCCAGGCGGTAGCCCCAGGTGTCGGTGTCGACACCGCCCTCGGGGTCGACGGGGCAGACCCCCTCGATGGCCTCGAGCTCCACGCTCCAGGTCCGCTGGGTGCCGCGGTCGATCGGTGCCGGCACGTCGGGTGCGTAGCTGGCGTGCTCCTCGCCGTCGGGTGCCGCCTCGAGCCGGTCGACCGGTGTCAGCTCGGGTCGGATGCTGTCGGTGAGCAGGTACTCGCCTGCTGCCGCCCGGGCTGCAGCTGCCTCCTCGGCCCGGGTCATGCCGTTGGCCGTGCAGCCGCTGGCCGCCATGCCGAGCACGAGCGCGGCGACCGCCAGGTGTCGGGTCGTCGGGGTCCTCATGGTCCTCCCCCTTCGCGGGTGGTGGTGGTCACTCGTCCGGGGCGACGACGGGCGTCGCCCGCAACGACCCCAGCAGCGCCTCGCGCGCGTCCTGCCACGGGTCGTGCAGGGCGCAGTGGTCGTCGCCGCCGCACGGTCCTCCGCGCAGCACGCACGGTGCGGGCTGCGTGGGTCCCTCCATCAGCTCGATGAGGGCCAGCAGCGACGACGCGGTCGGGTCGACCGCGAGCCGGTAGCCGCCCGACGGACCGGGCGCACTGTCGACCCAGCCGCCCCGCACCAGCGGTCGGAGCACCTGTGGGAGGTACGTGCCCGTGGTGCCGAGCGTGGCTGCGAGGTCGCGGCCGGGGACCCGGCCACCGTCGTCGTGGAGCGACCGCACCGCGCGGAGTGCGAGGTCGGTGCGTTGTTCGAGTGAGAGCTTCATGGTCCCATAGTCCTTGAGTCAAGAACTCAAGAATAGGACCGAAGGTCCCGAGTCGGCCGGTGGTCGCGTCGGCGTAGCCTCGACCCCGCGCCACCAGGAGCCGACCCCTGCCCACACCGCTCGACCCCGCCGCCGACCCGGACCTCGACCCGGACCGCATCCCGCGCCACGTCGCGGTGATCATGGACGGCAACGGCCGGTGGGCGAACCAGCGCGGGCTGCCCCGCCGCGAGGGCCACACGGCGGGGGAGGCGGCCTTGTTCGACACCGTCGAGGGTGCGCTCGACCTCGGCATCCGGGCGCTGACGGTGTACGCCTTCTCGACCGAGAACTGGAAGCGGCCGGTCGAGGAGGTGCGCTTCCTGATGAACTTCAACGAGTCACTGCTCGACCGTCGCAAGGTCGAGCTCGACGAGCGCGACGTCCGCGTCCGGTTCATCGGTCGTCGTGACCGGCCGGTGCCCCGACGGCTCGTGCGCAAGATCGAGGAGACCGAGGCGCTGACCGCCGACAACACCCGCATGACGTTGGCGGTGGCGTTCAACTACGGGGGGCAGGCCGAGCTCGCCGACGCGGCGCAGCGGGCGGCGGAGGACCTCGCGGCGGGGCGGTTGCGCGCGATCGACGAGGACGCGATCGCGGCGCGCCTGTACGAGCCGTCCCTGCCGCCCGTCGACCTGCTGGTGCGGACCAGCGGGGAGCAGCGGACCAGCAACTTCCTGACGTGGCAGGCGGCGTACGCCGAACTCGTCTTCACCGACGTCCTGTGGCCCGACTTCGACCGTCACACCCTGCGTGACTGCGTGGTCGAGTACCAGCGTCGTGAGCGTCGGTTCGGCGACGCCGAGGACGCCGTGGACGGCTGACGCGCGAGCAGCAGGGGTTGCGGGCCGCAGCGGCGAAGTCCACCGGGCCACCGAACCCCCGAGGTCCTCCCGTGCGTCTCTCCCGTCGTCAGCTCCTGCAGGCCGGTGCCCTCACCGGCGCCGCGCTCGCCGCACCCGGCGCGCTCGCCTTCGCGCCGGCCGTCCGCCCGACGACCACGCGACGGCTGCTGGGCGGCCCCGAGACCGGGTTCGAGCAGACGGGGACGTGGACGACCCACGAGGACGAGCTCGCGTTCCTCGCCGAGCTCGTCGACACCGCCGTCAACCCCGTGACGCTCGCGGAGATCGGGACGACGGCCGAGGGGCGGCCACTGCACCAGCTGACGCTCGGGCTCGGCGCGACACCGAACGCGACGCCGCGGACGATGCCGACCGTGCTGGTGCTCGGCTCGCAGCACGGCAACGAGCCGGCCGGGCGCGAGGCCAGCCTCAAGCTGGTGCGCGACCTCGCGTTCGCGGACCTCGCCGACCCGTCCAACGCCGACCTGGCCCGCATCCTGCGCGACCAGACCATCCTCGTCGTGCCGAGCGCCAACCCCGATGGGCGCGCCGCCGGCAGCCGCGCCAACAGCCGCGGCTTCGACATCAACCGCGACCACCTCACGCTCGTGACGGAGGAGGCCCGGGCCTTCGCCGACGTCATCCTCGAGTGGGAGCCGTTCATGGCGCTGGACCTGCACGAGTACGGGCCGTCCGCCCCCGTCGTCTACGACGACGACCTGCTCTACCTGTGGCCACGCAACCGCAACGTCGACGAGGGCGTGCGCACGATGGCCCAGGAGTACTGCGAGCAGTACATCAAGACCGACGGTGAGGCAGCCGGGTACACCGCCGACGAGTACGGCCTCTACAAGGTCGGCCCGAACGTCGCCCAGCAGCCGATCGGTGGGACCACGAACGACTACGCCCTGCAGATGGCGGGCGGCCCGGACGAGGGGATCTGCCGCAACGCGATGGGCCTGCGGCACACCCTCGGGATCCTGGTCGAGTCCCGGGTCACGGTGAACCCGCAGCAGTCGCCGGAGGAGGCCACGCTCGACTTCGACGGTGGCAGCCTCTACGGCGACAGCCGCGCGGCACGCGAGCGCCGCGTCGCCAGCCAGCGCGTCGTGCTCGACTCGATGCTCCGCTTCCAGACCGAGCAGGGCGAGGTCGCCAAGGCCGTGTGCGACGGCGCGCGGGGTCGCAAGGCGCGCGAGGGAGCGCAGCGCTCGGCGCCCGTCTACTTCTCGGGGCAGGACGACGAGCGGCCGCTGCAGTCGAGCAGCACGACGGCCGTCGAGCCGATGGCCGGCTACCAGCTGTCGGCCGACCAGCAGGTCGACCCCGCCGTGGTCCGCGCGGTCACGGGACAGGGGATCGTCGTCGACGACGCGGGGTTCGTGACGATGGCCCAGCACGCCGAGCCGCTCATCCCGCTGCTGCTGGACGGCCGCGGCAGCCGCAGCATCACGAGCGCCGAGCCGGTCGACTGATCACCGCAGCAGTGCTGCCGCGAACGCGACGGCGGCGAGGGCCGTGTAGGCGCAGCCGACCGCGATCGCCGTGGCACGGCTGCCCACCCAGCGCCGTGCGCGACGACCCACGGCGGCGCCCAGCACCGCCCAGCCGGCGTTGACGAGCGTGCTGACGAGCACCAGCACGGCCCCCAGCGCCAGGACCTGCTGCCACACCGGGCCGCGGTCCAGGTCGAGGAACGGCGGCGTGACGCTGGCGAGGAAGATCGTGAGGCTCGGGTTGAGCAGGTTCACGACGAGCCCGTCGCGCAGCGGTGAGCCGAGGTCCGCCGTCTCGACCGGCACCGTCGTCGCCGGGGCACGGAAGCGCTGGACGCCCAGCCACAGCAGGTAGGCACCGCCCAGCGCGGTGATGGCCGTGAGCAGGCCCGGCCGAGCCGCGAGCAGCGTGCCCAGGCCGGCCGCCGTCACGACCGCCCACGCGAACGTTCCCGCGGCCAGCCCCACGGCGGCCGCCACGCCGGCCCGGCGGCCGCGGTCGGTCGCGATGGCGAGCAGGAGCACCACCGACGGACCGGGCGTGACGGCCAGCAGCAGCGACGCGACGGCGAACTGCAGCAGGGTGGTCGGGCTCGGCATCGCGCGCCTCCGCAGGTCAGCCCAGCAGCGGGCCGCGCGGACGCGGCAGGTCCCGGCCGAGCACCCGGGCGAGGT
This sequence comes from uncultured Actinomycetota bacterium, assembly GCA_964389945.1. Classification (GTDB taxonomy): domain Bacteria; phylum Actinomycetota; class Nitriliruptoria; order Nitriliruptorales; family Nitriliruptoraceae; genus JBFGFG01. The sequence continues at coordinate 2,015 of CAYMGL010000172.1, read as the reverse complement.
TGCCCAGCGTCCCCAGCGTCAGCCCCCAGACGGTGTGCTCGCCGTAGCGGATGCCCGCGAACGGCCCGATCGGGCCGTGCCAGTGGCGCGTCGAGGACTCGGGGTGGAACAGGTGTGCCAGGCCGATCCAGACGACCGACTCGACCTCGCCCGGCTCGGGCGTCGTCCGGGGCCGACCGTCGACGACGTGCACCGTGGTGGCGACCCGACCCCGGCGACCCCCGCGGTCGCGCAGGTCGTCGAGCCGCCCGATGGCCGGGGGCAGTTCGACCCCCACCTCCTCCCGGGTCTCGCGGACCGCCGTCGCCTCCAGGTCGGCGTCGCCCTGCTCGCGCTTGCCCCCCGGCAGGGCCATCTGCCCCGACCAGCGGTCACCGCCGCGACTGGCCCGCTCGATGAACAGCACGTCGGCCAGGCCGCCGCCCAGGTCGGCGAGGACCAGGGCCGTCGCTGCGGACCAGCCCCCGTCGTCGGGGTCCAGCGACGGCTCGTGGCCGCGGACGGCTGCCACGACCTCGTCGAGCGACGGCCCCGTGCTCACGTGCCGATCGGGTGCCACACCGTCTTGGCCTCGGTGAAGGCGAGCATCCGGCGCGGGTCGGGCTCGGCGAACCAGTCGGCGTCGGGCGGACCCGGACGGCGCACGCGGGTCACGCTGTCCGCCGCAGCCTCCTCGTACGCGGTCGTGTCCTGCCCCGCGAAACCGGCCAGGTCGAGCGCGTTCAGGTCGCGGTGGCTGGCAAGACGTGGTGCCAGTTCCTCACGGTCACCGGTGAGCAGGTTGACGACCCCGCCGGGGACGTCGGAGGTCGCCAGGATCTCGGCCAGCGAGATCGCCGGCAGGGGGTGGGCGTACGACGTCACGGCGACCACGGTGTTGCCGGTGACGATGACGGGCGCGATGACCGACACGAGCCCGAGGAGCGACGGCGTCTCCGGGGCGAACGCCGCGACCACCCCGGTGGGCTCGGGCGTGGTGAACGAGAAGTACGGACCGGCGACGGGGTTCTGGGACCCGTCCACGACGGTGATCTTGTCCGACCACCCGGCGTACCAGACCAGTCGGTCGACGCTGGCGGCGACCTGGGCAGCGGCGGCGTCCTCGTCGCCCTCGCTGGCGGCGACCTCCTCGGTCAGCTGGTCGGCGCGGCCCTCGAGCAGCTCGGCCACGCGGTACAGGACCTGCCCACGGTTGTACGCCGTGGCGCCGGCCCAGCCGGGCTGCGCCTTGCGCGCCGCCTCGACGGCGTCGCGGGCGTCCTTGCGGGATGCCTGTGCGGCCTGGGCGAGGAAGGTGCCGTCGCCGGCGGTGACCTCGTAGGACCGCCCCGACTCGGACCGGGGGAACTTGCCCCCGATGAACAGCTTCGGTGTGCGGCGGACGGTGACGCGTGCAGTCATCGGGAGCTCCTCAGAGGTCGAGGTAGGCGGCGAGGCCGTGGCGACCGCCCTCGCGGCCGATCCCGGACTCCTTGAACCCGCCGAACGCGGCCGTCGGGTCGAAGCGGTTGAAGGTGTTCGCCCAGACCACGCCGGCCTGGAGCTGCTGTGCCATCCAGAACGTCCGGCTGCCCTTCTCGGTCCACACGCCGGCCGAGAGCCCGTAGCGGGTGTCGTTGGCCTTGGTCACGGCCTCCTCCGGGGTGCGGAACGTCAGCACGGACAGGACGGGACCGAAGATCTCCTCGCGCGCCACCGGGTTGGCCGGCTCGACGTTGGTCATCACGGTCGGTGCGAACCAGTTCCCACCGTTGGCGGGCAGCTCGCACGGGGCCTGCCACACCTCGGCGCCGGCCTGCACGCCGCGGTCGACGATCTCGGTGATGCGCTCGAGCTGTTCGGGGGAGTTGATGGCGCCGAGGTCGGTGTTCTTGTCCAGCGGGTCGCCGACACGCAGCGTCCCCAGTCGGTCCTTCAGCTTGTCGAGCCCGAGGTCGGCGACCGACTCCTGCACCAGCAGCCGCGAACCGGCACAGCAGACGTGGCCCTGGTGGAAGAAGATGCCGTCGACGATG
>CAYMGL010000171.1:0-6126 GCA_964389945.1 uncultured Actinomycetota bacterium | reverse complement strand
AGGCCGAGGGCGCCACCGAGTTCTGCATCGTGTACGCCGTCCGCGGTCCCGACGAGCGGTTGATGCAGAACATCCTCGACCTCACCGCCGTCGTGCACGAGAAGACCGAGATGCACGTGGCGGTGTCGGCCGGGATCCTCACCGCGGCCCAGGCGCAGCGCCTCCACGACGCCGGCGTGGTCAAGTACAACCACAACCTCGAGACGGCCCGCAGCCACTTCCCGTCCATCGCGTCGACGCACAGCTGGGAGGAGCGCTGGGCGACGCTCGACCTCGTCCGCGAGCACGGCATGGAGGTCTGCTCCGGCGGCATCGTCGGCATGGGCGAGACCCCGACCCAGCGGGCCGAGCTGGCGCTGGAGCTGGCCGAGTTCCGCCCGACCGAGACCCCGCTGAACTTCCTCAACCCGCGGCCCGGCACGCCGCTCAGCGACGCCGACCCGCTGACCCCGCGGGAGGCGCTCCACGCCATCGCGCTGTTCCGTCTCGTCCTGCCGTGGACGCTGCTGCGGCTGGCCGGCGGGCGTGAGATCGCGTTGCAGGACCTGCAGTCAGCGGGCCTGCTGGGCGGGGTCAACGGCCTGATCATCGGCAACTACCTCACGACCCTCGGTCGCGCGCCGCAGGACGACGTGAAGATGCTGCGCGACCTCGACATCCCGGTCCGCGGGCTGCAGGACGTCCTCTGACGATGGACGGCCCCTGGTGCGCCGCCTGCGGCCGGCCCGGTACGGCGGGTGACGCGGGGCACGGCCGCTGCGCCGCCGCCCTCGAGCTCGACACGCCGAGGTTCTGCACACGCTGCGGTCGCCGGCTGGACGTCCAGGTCTACCCGACCGGTTTCAGCGCGACGTGCAGACGCTGTGATGGTGTGCATCCGCGCGATCGTGGCAGGTCCCGGGAGGACCACTCCTCGACCGACTGATGGGAAGCCCGTGGTGCGCGACCCAGCTGCGCTCGTGCAGTCGACGATCGGCGTCACACCGACCGATGGCAACGCCGTCACCGTGCTGCGCAACGGTGACCAGATCTTCCCGGCGATGCTCGAGGCGATCGAGCAGGCCGAGCGCTGGGTCGAGCTGGCGACCTACGTGTACTGGACCGGCGGGGTCGCGGAGCGCTTCGCGCAGGCGCTCGCCGAGCGGGCCCGAGCCGGCGTCGAGGTCCGGGTGCTCGTCGACTGGGTCGGCGGCCGCCTCATGGAGCGCACCCTGATCGAGGACATGCGCGAGGCCGGCGTCGAGTTCGCCTGGTTCCGACCGCCGAGCCGCATCGCCCGGGCGATCCTGTCGATCGACGAGGGGCTGGTCGGGCAGCACCGCACCCACCGCAAGGTCCTGGTCTGCGACGGCCGTATCGGGTTCACGGGCGGCGTCGGGATCGCCGAGGAGTGGGAGGGCGACGCACGGGGTCCCGGCGAGTGGCGTGACACCCACCTGCGGATCGAGGGTCCCGCCGTCGCGTCGCTGCGCAGCGCCTTCGCGACGAACTGGCACGAGGCGAGCGGCGAGCCGCTCCCGGTCGAGTCCGACCTGCCGGAGGCGAGGCCCGGCAGCACCCGGCTGCAGGTCGTGCGGGGCCAGCCCGGGCGCTTCGCCAGTGACGTCGCCCTGCTGCTGCGCGCCCTGCTCGACGACGTGGAGGAGCGGCTGTGGATCACCTCGGCCTACTTCGTGCCCGAGGACGAGGTCACCGAACGTCTCGTGGCCGCGGTCGAGCGCGGCGTGGACGTCCGCGTGCTGGTGCCGGGGCCGCACATCGACAAGCGGGTCTCCCGGCTCGCTGCCCGCGCCGCGATGGAGCCGCTGCTCGAGGCCGGGGTCCAGATCTGCGAGTACCAGCCGACGATGCTCCACGCGAAGGTGCTGGTGGCCGACGACGTCGTGGTGTGTGGCAGCGCCAACCTCAACATGCGATCGCTGCACCAGGACGACGAGGTGGTCGTGGTCGCCCATGACGGTGCGGTCGCCGACGAGCTCGCCAAGCACATGGAGGACGACCTCGCGCACGCCGAGCGCATGGAGGTCGGACGCTTCCAGCGGCGAGGGTGGTTCCACCGCGTCGCCGAGCGGACCGTGTCCCTGCTGCGACGGTTCCTCTGAGGCACGCGGCGTGGTGCGTTCGAGCGGGGCACCCCCGTCCTCGGTGCGCAGCCGACGCTCGCAACCGTGCGGCAGGCGTGGCGTGACAGCGGCCGGACGATCGTCGGCAGGACGGCACGCCGCGACGTCGAAGTCGTGCACACGCGCCCACCGCAAGGACCACCGTGCGCTCACGTCCTGCCCTGCTCGGCCTCCTCGTCGCCGGGACCGTCGCGTTCGCGCCGGCCCTCACCGCGGGCACCGGGCTCCACGTCGAGGTCGAGCGTCCGGACGAGCCCGGGACCCGCACGCTGGTCCGCGAGGCGCTGGCGGCCGCCCCGGCGGAGACGGCTGGCCTGCCGCCGGCGCTCGGCCCGGTCAGTGACGGGTTCGAGCTCGTGGGCCACCACGACCTCGGTGCACGGGGGATGAACGCCGCGCTGGCCATCCACGGGGACCACGCGTACGTCGGCTCGCGCACGGACGGCAAGGCGGTCCCGGGTGTCACCGACGACGTCAACGATGCGGGGATCGTCATCATCGACATCTCGGACCCCGCCGACCTTCGCCGGGTGGGGGAGATCGGTCCACCGTTCCAGGGGGTCGAGGGCCAGACCTCGCGGGAGCTGCGGGTGTGGCCCGAGCGCGACCTGCTGATCGTCCAGAACCTCGGCTCGAACTGCTCGGAACTGATCCACGCCTGCAGTCCCCGCAAGGTCGTCGACACGTTCGACTTCTACGACCTCAGCGACCCGGCGGCCCCGGTCCACGTGGCGCAGTACGACCCGACGACCGACCCGCACGAGTTCTACCTCTGGGTGGATCCCGAGCGCCCAGCGGAGCGCGCCCTGCTCTTCATCAGCGGGACGTCGTCGAACACGTTCACCGTGACCGACGTCTCGGGCTACGCGGACGGGGAGTTCGTCGAGCTCGGCAGCACCGGCGTCCAGTCGCCGAACGGGGGCGACCTGCACTCGATGACGCCGGACGTCGACGGTCGCACGACCTACCTCGCCAACCTCACCGGCGGCCTGTCGGTGGTCGACACCTCCGACTTCGTGGTCGGCACCGAGGCCCCAGCGTTCCGGCAGCTGACGCCGACGCCCCTGGCCCCGACCTGGGACGGCCCCGGTGCCCACAGCGCGGTGCGCGTGCCCGGGACGACGACCACGATCGTGGCCGACGAGGTCTACGGCGACGCGCTGCGGGCGCTCGGTGACCACGGGTGCCCGTGGGGCTGGGTGCGGTTCTTCGACACCAGCGACCCCGCCCGCCCCACGCAGGTCGGGGAGTTCCGGCTGCCGGTCAACGAGGAGGCGTTCTGTGCCACCGACGTGCCGCGTCCCTCCACCAGCTACTCGGCCCACAACCCGACCGTGACCGACGAGCTGCTGTTCATCAGCTGGCACGCCGGCGGGCTGCGGGTCGTCAGCTTCGACGATCCCAGCGCACCCGTGGAGGAGGGCGCGTTCATCCCCGAGCCGCTGCCCGCCGTCGTCCAGGAGGACCCCGCGCTGACCGCGGGCCAGGACAAGGTGGCCTTCTGGTCGTTCCCGATCATCCGTGACGGGATCGTCTACGTCGTCGACGTCCGCAACGGGCTCTACGCCCTGCGCTGGACCGGGCGTGACGCCGCGGACGTGGCCGCCATCGACTTCCTCGAGGGCAACTCGAACGTCGGCGACGCCCGGCGGTTCACCACGCTCGACCGATGAGGTCGCAGGACGCGCCGGGTCTCAGATGACGCGTGCGGTCCGGATCGACCAGATCCAGTTGTTGGCGTTCTCCGAGGCCGGGTTGTCGGGCGGGTAGACGAGTCGGATGGGGCCGCCGTCCTCGATCGCGATCGGGTCGCCGTCCACGAGGTGGGCCAGGACCGCGCGGTCGAGCGTCTCGGCGTCGGTCGGGATCTCCGCGACGTAGTCGTCGAGGGCCACCAGCTCGATCGTGTGGTCGGCGTCCAGGTCGATGCCGGACGCCCGCAGCACGTCCGCCCACAGCGGGCCGGTGTAGGTGTGCTCCTCCTCGATGAAGGGCTCGACGATCGTGAGCTGCTGCTGCTCGAGCATCGCGAGCGTGTCGAGGTCCCAGTCAACGGCGGCGTCGGTGGCGTCGGTCACGGTGAGCACCACGTCGCCGGTCACCGTGGGCACGCCGTCGTCGAAGGCACCGGGGAGCTCGGCACGTTCGCCCTCCGCGGCACCCCCGGCGCAGGCAGTGGCCGCGAGGAGGCACAGCAGCAGCGCGGTCCGGCGCACGAGGCGGCCGACCCTGCCGTCGGGTCGCTCACGCATGCTGCAGTTCCCCGCTCGGCAGGCGCACGTCGAAGGCGGCGCCGCCGCCCTCGACGTCGCGGTAGCTGACGGAGCCCGCGTTGGCCTCCACCAGCTTGCGGGTGATCGAGAGCCCGAGCCCGATCCCGCCCTTCTTCGTCGTGGCCTGCGTGTAGGGCTCGAACAGCGTGGGCTGCAGCTCGTCGGGCACACCGTCGCCGTTGTCGATCACGCTGATCACGACCTCGTCACCGTCGCGGGTCGCCACGACGCGCACCTTGTCGCCGCCGTACTTCTCGGCGTTGCGCAGGAGGTTGCTGACCGCCTGCTCGAGGTGGTGGGCGTCCGCCCGCACCAGCAGGCCCGGCTCGCTGTCGATGACGACGTGGACGCCCTCGATGGACTCGTCGCGCTCGATCGCCGCGAGGAGGTCACCGACGTCCACGACGGTCGGCGACGGGTGGGGGTCATCGTCGGCGTGCTGCGCCACCAGCAGCAGGTCGTCGATCATCCGTTGCTGGCGGGCGACCTGCCGACGCATGCTGGCCAGGATGCCGGCGCGGGTGTCGGGGTCGAGCCGGTCGCCGTGGTGCTGCAGCGTCTCGCCGGCGGCGCCGATGACCGCCAGCGGTGACCGCAGCTCGTGCGACAGGACGGAGACGAAGCGCTCGCGCGTGTCGGCCAGTGCGGCGAGCTGCTCGTTGCTCGCCTGCAGCGCGTCGCGACGTGCCTCGGCCAGGCGCCACGCCTCGTCGAAGGAGCGCTGGTAGCGCAGCAGCACGGCCCAGACGAGCACGGCGCCGGCAACCAGCAGCAGGGCGGCGACCCCGGCGACGATCGTCGCGGTGCGCTCGGTGGCGACGGCGTCGTCGAGGAAGGCCTGTCGGGTCTGCGACGTCGTCCGGTCCGTGGCCGCCTGCGCCTCGCGGCCGCCGCGGTCGGCGATGGCGGCCGCCGTGGTGAGATCGGTCGGGTCCTGCTCGCGCAGCTCGCGCAGCTCGGCGGCCGAGGCGAGCAGTGCCGCGATGTCCGCGCGCAGCTGCTGCGGCGTCTCCGGGCGGTCGAGACGGGCTGCTGCGATGGACAGCTGGCGGTCGAGGAGGGCGAGCTCGGTGTCCACGGCCTCGGTGTCGAAGCGCTCCTCGGTCACCGCGAGGTAGCGCAGCTCCTGGAACTCCCGCTGGACGTCGGTGAAGGCCGCGGACAGGCTCTCGGCCTCGTTGCGCGGCTCGGCGGACGCCGACAGCTCGAACCAGGCCGCGACGAGGGCGAGCTCGACCAGCACGACCACGGCGATGATCGCCGCACCGGCAGTGCGCCGGAACGGCGCCTGCCGGTCGTCCTCGAGCCCGATGTCCACCATGCGGAAAGCACCCTTCGTCTGCTCGCCCACCCTGCAGGTCGGCCGCGTCGGCGCACGCTACAGGTGTTCGGCGGTCTCGGACGGTCGGCGCGCGGGGCACGCGCCGAGTCGACGACTAGCGTGCCCGGGACCACGACAGGGGGCGCTCCATGGGGCTGATCGACAAGCTGCGCAACGAACTCGTCGACATCATCGAATGGCTGGACGCCGGACGATCGACGTTGGCGTGGCGGTTCCCGCGGCACGACAACGAGATCAAGAACGGCGCCGAGCTGATCGTGCGCGAGGGCCAGGAGGCGGTCTTCGTCTACCGCGGCTCCCTGGCCGACCGTTTCGGCCCGGGGCACTACCAGCTGGTCAGCGAGAACCTGCCGCTGCTGTCGAGCCTCCAGGGGTGGAAGCACGGCTT
>CAYMGL010000170.1:0-6135 GCA_964389945.1 uncultured Actinomycetota bacterium | reverse complement strand
ACGCTGCCGTGGAACAGGAAGACGTCCTGGCTGACCAGCCCGAAGGCACCACGCAGCGAGCCGAGCGTGAGGTCACGCACGTCGTGTCCGTCCACCGTCACCCGCCCGCCGGTGACGTCGTACAGCCGCAGGAGCACCTTCACGATCGTCGACTTGCCGGCGCCGGTGGCACCGACGATGGCGTGGGTCTCCCCCGGCGGCACGTCGATGTCGAGCCCTCGCAGCACGGGGCCACCGTCGGCGTAGGCGAAGTGGACGTCCTCGATCCGGACGTGGCCGGCGACCGGGGTCGGGAGCTCGTCGGGACCGTCGGTGATGCCCGGGTCGACGTCGAGCAGGTCGAGGATCCGTCGAGTCGAGGCCATGCCGCGCTGGTAGAGGTCGAAGGTCTCGCCCAGCCGCGTCAACGGCCACAGCAGCCGCTGGGTGATGAAGATCATGACCGAGTACGCGCCGATCTCGAGCGCGCCGTCGAGCGCCCGGAAGCCACCCAGGATGAGGATCGCCGTGAAGCCGACGAGGATCGCGATGCGGATGAGCGGCGTGAAGGCGCTCGACAGCCTGATCGCCTCCTCGTTCGCGTCGACGTACGCGTCCGACTGCTCGGCCACCCGCGTCGTCTCGCGGTCCTCTGCGGTGAACGCCTTGACCGTGGCGACGCCCGACAGCGAGTTCGCCAGTGTCGTGCCGAGCACGCCGACCTGCTCGCGGACGTCCGCGTACCGCGGCTCCAGCCAGGCCTGGAAGCGGAACGAGCCGAGGAGGATGAAGGGGATCGGCAGGAACGCCCACCAGGCGAGGTTGCCGATGATCACGAAGAACGAGGTGCCGATCACGATGACGGTCGTGAGCACCTGGAGGATGTCGTTGGCGCCCCGGTCGAGGAAGCGCTCCAACTGGTTGACGTCGTCGTTGAGGATCGACAGCAGCCCCCCGGTCGAGCTGTCCTCGAACCAGCCCAGCTCGAGGCGCTGCGTGTGGTCGTAGGCCTCCACACGGAGCTCGCGCTGGACATCCTGCGCCAGCGTGCGCCACGCCAGCTGGAAGCGGTACTCGAACAGCGACTCGAGCAACCAGATCACGGCGGTCACCAGCCCGAGGACGAGCACCTGGGTCCGGGGGTCGGTGACGCCGAACTCCGTCGCCAGGAGCGAGTCCTGCTGGCGGACGACGATGTCGACCGCTGCGCCGATCAGGAACGGCGGGGCGAGGTCGACGAGCTTGTTGCCGATCGACAGGAGGCTGGCGACGACGACCCGGCCGCGGAAGGCGTCGGCGTAGTCCCACAGCCGTCGCATGGGATGCGGCAGGGCGTCGGTGACAGGGGCAGCGGCCACGGGCGGGTCCTGGCGGGAGGGTCGAGGGGCGCGAGCCCATCACCGTAACGCGCGGCGCGCGTCAGCAGCCCCGGCGCAGGTCCAGCAGCTTCTCGTTGCTCGGACTCCCGCGGTAGCCGCAGGCCGTGTTCTCGGCCGCGGACGTCGCGAGCAGGTCACCGAGGACCCGGTCGGCACGGGCCGCAGTGGGGGCGAAGCCGGCCTGTCGGATGCGCAGCGCGGCGGCCCCGGCCACGTGCGGTGCCGCCATCGACGTCCCGCTCAGCGTCCGCAGCCTGTTGTCCAGCGTCGTCGAGAGGATGAACGATCCCGGCGCGGCGATGTCGACGACGGCGCCGAAGTTGGAGTAGGTCGCGAAGCGGTCGTCGCCGCCCAGGCAGTCGCCGCTGCAGGTCCGGCGGGCCCCGGGCAGGCCGTCCAGGTCGGTGATCGCGCTGACCGTGATGGCGGCCGGGCTGTTGGCCGGCGTCACGCCGTTGGCGTTGGTGCCGCCGTTGCCTGCCGCGACGACGACCACGAGGCCGGCGTCGGTCGCACCGGCGATGGCGTCGTCCATGGCGGCGGAGCGACCATCGGCGACCAGCGAGATGTTGGCCACCTCGATCGTGTCCGCACGTCCGGCGACGGTGTCGATGCCGGCGATGACGTCGGACAGCCGACCGCCGCTGGTCCGCTCCAGGACGCGGACCGACCACAGGCGTGCGCCCGGCGCGACGCCGACGACACCAGTGCCATTGTCGCGAGCGCCCGCGATGCCGGCGACGTGGGTGCCGTGGCCGTCGGTGTCGGTCCCACCTGACTTGCAGGTGCCGAAGACGGCGTAGTTGACCCACTCGACGGTCGGCTCGATGGTGCGGTCGGTGCAGTCGAAGCGCCCGCCGATGCGCAGGTCGCCGTGGCTGTCGATGCCGGTGTCGATGATCGCGATGTCGACCGCGACGTCGCGGCCCGACCCGATCCCGGCGGCAGCGACACCGTCGATGCGTCGCACCCCGCGCGGCAGGGCCTGTGCCGCCGTCCGCACCGGGCGGTCCGCCTCGACGTGCGTCACGGCCGGGTCGGCGGCCAGCGCGGCGCGTGCAGCGGGACCGGCGTCGACGGCGAAGCCCTGCAGGGCGTGCAGGTAGACGTGGTGCGGCACGAGACCGTGCGGTGCCAGCAGGCGCTGGACGGTCGTGCCGACGTCGACGTCGTCGTCCAGCACGACGATCGTGCGCGTCGGGGCGGTGTCGTCGGCGGGCTCGGACACGGCCGGCGCGAGGGCCGTGGCGAGCAGGGCCAGCACGGCCAGGACACCAGCGGTGCTGCGTCGCATGGGCCGCTACCTCGTGTCGGGACGACTCCTGTCCCACACAACGAGCTCACCCCGCCGCGGTGACAGACACCCCCGCCACACGGACGTCCACGTCCGTCAGGCGCGCAGCAGTGCCTCGACGTGGGGCCGGATCGCGCGGAAGGCCGCCCCACGGTGGCTGATGGCATCCTTCTCGTCGGGCGTCAGCTCGGCGTTGGACACGTCGTTGCCGGCGGCGACGAAGTACGGGTCGTACCCGAAGCCGCCGTCCCCGGTGGCGTGGTCACGGACCCGCCCCTCCATCGTCCCCCGCACCGTGTGCTCGTCGCCGTCGGGCGTCACCAGCGCGGCGACCGCGACGAAGCGGGCGCTGCGCTCGTCCTCGGGCACCGGCGCCAGCTCCCGCACGAGCTTGCTGTTGTTGGCCGCGTCGTCACCGTCGGTGCCCGCCCAGCGCGACGAGATGACACCGGGTGCACCACCGAGCGCGTCGACCTCGAGGCCGCTGTCGTCCGCCAGTGCCGGCAGCCCGGTGGCCGCAGCCGCGGCGCGCGCCTTGATGAGCGCGTTCGCCTCGAACGTGTCGCCGTCCTCGACCGGCGAGGGCAGGCCGAGCTCGCCCATCGGCACGAGCTGGACGTCGAGCCCATCCAGGATGCGCTCGAGCTCGACCCGCTTCTTGGGATTGTTCGTCGCCAGGACGATCCGCACGGTCACGCCTCGACCGCCTGGCGCTGCAGGACGCACAGCTCCTCGATACCCGCGAGGGCCAGGTCGAGCATCTCGTCGTGCTGCGCGCGGGAGAACGGTTCGCCCTCGGCAGTGCCCTGCACCTCCACGACCGTGCCGTCGGCCGTCGCGACGACGTTCATGTCGACGTCGGCCGTGCTGTCCTCCACGTAGGGCAGGTCGAGGACGCACGTGCCGTCGACGACGCCGACCGACACCGCCGCCACCTGGCGCACGAGCGCGGCCTCGGCGTCGACGGTCCGCAGCGCACGTGCCACCGCGACCCAGCCACCGGTGATGGCCGCGGTGCGGGTGCCGCCGTCGGCGACGAGCACGTCGGCGTCGACCGTGACCGTGAGGTCCGGCAGCGCGTCGAGGTCGACCGCCATGCGCAGCGACCGGCCCAGCAGCCGCTCGATCTCCTTGGACCGGCCCGACGGGCCGCGCCGCTCACGACGGGCACGGTCGGTCGTGGCCCCCGGCAGCATCGCGTACTCCCCCGTCAACCAGCCCCCCTTCGGCTTCCAGCGCGGTCGACCGTCCTCGATCGAGGCGGCCACGAGCACGCGCGTCGCACCGAACGAGACCTGCACCGAACCGGCCGGTGACGGCTGCACGTCCACCTCGAACGTGACGGGACGGAGGTCGGCCGCGGCGCGGCCGTCGGGACGGGACACAGGGGCTCCGGTCGTGGGGCGGACGCACGACGGTAGGCCGCGACTCAGACCTCGACGGTCAGCCCGTCGACGGCGAGCTCGACCGGCGCGCCGAACGTCGCCTCGGCCTCGGTCCGTGAGACCTCGCGGTCGAGGTTCCCGGCGATGTGGGTCAGCAGCAGCCGCCCCACGCCCGCCTCCGCCGCCACGCGGCCGGCCGCCTCGGCCGTGAGGTGGATCCCGGGCGGGTGGTCCTCGCTGCTCCCCTGCCAGGTCGCCTCGCAGAGGAACAGGTCGGCCCCACGCGCCGCGGTCACGAGCTGGGCGCCCCCGGCCGAGTCGGCCGAGTAGGCCAGGACGCGGTCGTCACCGTGGATCCGCATGGACAGCGTCGGCGGCGGGTGCACGGACTCGAACAGCTCGATGCGCACGTCGCCGACGCGGACCTCCTCGCCGGCCCGCACGGGCCGCAGGTCGAAGCTCTCCTCGAAGACGTAGGGCGCCTCGCGGGAGGTGAGCTCGGCCAGGAGCTCGGCGACACCGTGCGGCGAGTACAGCGGGATGCCGGTCGCGGCGTCGCCCCGCGCCCGGACGGCGTGGTGCAGCCCGATCAGGTCGACACAGTGGTCGGCGTGCTTGTGGCTGATCACGATCGCGTCGAGGTCCTCGAGGCCGACCTCACGCTGGAGGTTGGACGTCGAGCCGTTGCCGGCGTCGACGAGCACGTTCGTCGATGCCGTCCGCACGAGGTAGCCGGAGCACAGGGACCCCGGCCCCGTGAAGGTCCCGCTGCTGCCGAGCACGGTGAGCCGCACGTGACCTCCCGCAAGGTGTGGACCGCGGCGACCGTAGTCACTGGCCGGGCGCGGCCGCGCGGCAGCGCCCGGACCGGGAGGTCGGGGTCAGGCGCCCGCGCCGAGGTCGAGCGCCGACACCGTGGTGCCGAGGTCCCCGGTCGAGTTGATCGTCACGTTGGCCGGCACCTCGGTCGCGCCCCAGACGAAGACCCCGGCCCAGTCGCTCTCGACGACGCCGACGGTGACGTCGAGGCTCTGGAAGGTCTCGTCACCCGTCCCCGCACCGGACAGCTCGGGGAACGCCGCGTAGAGGTCGGTGACGGTGAACGTCATGGACTCGGACAGGCCGGTGTCGGAGACCACCAACGGCACCTCGAGCTGGAAGCTCTCCGGGCTGCCGATGGGGTCACCGGTGCCGGTGGCCGGGGTCTCGCGGAAGCCGGCCGGGGACTCGCCGCTGACGACGAGGCGGACGTCGAGCGTGACCTCGCCCCCGGCGCGCAGGCTGCCCGCGTAGATCGAGTGGAGCTCGACGGTCAGCGTGTCGACGTTGCCGGCGAGGAAGCCAGTGGCGTTGAGGTCGTAGATGCTCGTCGTGGCGGAACCCGTGGCCTGCGCGGTCTCCTGCTGGCCGCAGCCGGCGCCCTCGGTGAACGAGGCCGTCGGCGCCTCGGCGACGAGGTCGACGCCGGTGCCGAGGCTCGAGGGGACGTGCACCTTCCCGCCGTGCGCGGTCGAGCAGTCGTAGTAGACGGTGGCCTCGCAGCCGATGACGTCGTCCTCGACGACGTCCGCGGTCCCGGCGTCGTCGATGAGGCCGCATCCCTCCGGGACGTGGGCCGCGGGGGTGACGGCGAAGGCGAGTGCGCCCGGGACGAGGGCGGCGGCGAACAGGGCGCTCAGGCGGCGCATGGGTGGCTCCGTGGGTCGGTTCACGGACCACTTCGACGGCCGGGCCCGGGACTCCTCCCCCGCGCGGGCGCCCTACGCCCAGAGCGTCCCGCTGATCGCCGTGGCGATCTCGTCGGTGTCGCCGGGTGCGTAGGCGCCGGTCGAGAGGTACTTCCACCCGCCGTCAGGGCTCAGCGCGACGACCTTGGAGCCCTCGGGCAGCCGCTTGCACACGCGCACCGCGACGGCCAGCGACGCACCGGTCGACACCCCTGCGAAGATGCCCTCCTCCGCGGCCAGGCGGCGCGTCCACGTCAGCGCCTTCCTCGAGTCGACCTTGATGCGGCTGTCGAGGACGTCGACGTCCAGCACCTCGGGCACGTAGCCCTCGTCGAGGTTGCGCAGCCCGTAGACGAGGTCGCCGTACTCGG
>CAYMGL010000169.1:0-6146 GCA_964389945.1 uncultured Actinomycetota bacterium | reverse complement strand
CGACCAGATCACCCGTCGCACCCGCGAGGACCGTGAGGCCCACGAGGCCGAGTGGCTCTCGCCGCTCGCCACGCGTGCCGCCGACTCGCTCGGTCGCGAGGAGCCGGAGGAGGAGGACGAGTACCGCACCTGCTTCGAGCGGGACCGCGACCGCATCCTGCACTCCAAGGCCTTCCGCCGGTTGAAGCACAAGACCCAGGTCTTCCTCAACCCCGACGGCGACCACTACGTCACCCGCATGACGCACACGCTGCAGGTGGCACAGGTCGGACGCTCGATCGCCAACGCGCTCGGACTGAACGAGGCGCTGACCGAGGCGGCGTGCCTCGGGCACGACATCGGCCACTCGCTGTTCGGGCACACCGGCGAGGAGGCGCTGTCGCCCTACCTCCCCGAGGACCAGGAGTGGCAGCACGCCATCCACGGCGTGCGTGTCGTGTCGGTGCTCGAGCCGCTCAACCTCACCAGGGAGACGCTGGACGGGATCCGGCAGTCGTCGTGGAAGAACGACCCGCCGCCCTTCACGCCCGAGGGCATGGTGCTGCGCTTCGCCGACCGCATCGCGTACCTGTCGCACGACGCCCTCGACGCCATGCGCGCCGGCGTGCTGACGATCGACGACTTCCCGGCCCACGTGCTGGCGCTGTTCGGCCAGCCCGGCCGCGAGTGGATCGACGCGATGATCAACGCGGTCATCGACGAGTCCGTCGCCAGCGGCGAGGTCACGATGGAGCCCGAGGCGCTGCAGGCGATGCACGACCTGCGCGACTTCATGTTCTCCGACGTCTACCTCCGGCCGGAGTCGGTGGCCCAGGCGCAGAAGGCGATCCGCGTCATCCGCGACCTGTTCGAGTGGTTCGTCGCGCACCCCGACGAGGTGCCGCCGTCGATCCGCGCCGTCTCGGGCGGCGACGACCTCCAGGCAGCGATGGACCACGTCGCCGGCATGAGCGACAAGTACGCCATCCGCGAGCACGACCGGCTCTTCCGGCCCGCCGGCCTGTACTGAGGTTGCGGCGGTGACGCCGCGCGACAAGGCTCCACCGGACGACCTGGGAGCCAGCGATGCCGACGACCGACGAACTGACCCGGTACGCCGACGTCGCGCTGCGGGTCGGGATCAGGGACCTCGACCGGCGGCTGCACGTCCGGGCACACGTCGAGGCCGTCGACTTCGTCCGGGTCCTCGTCCGCCGCGCCTACGAGCTCGGCGTCCCCCGCGTCGACGTCGTCTGGCTCGACCCGGTCGTCGACGTCGTGGCGGCGGAGCACGCGCCGACCGACGCGCTCGACGTCGCGCCGCTGGACACGCTCGGCGTCGTGGACGCCGTCGACCGTGGCGACGCGTTCCTGCGGGTGAGCGGCGGGGAGTACCCGGCCCTGACCGGCGCGGCGGCCGCCGGGTACAGCCGCATCGTCGCCGCCGCCCGTGAGGCGCTGCGGCCGTGGTACGAGGTGGCCAGGGAGGATGCGCTGCCCTGGACGATCGTCGCGCACCCGGCGGTGGCCTGGGCGCGGCAGGTGTTCCCCGGGGCGGCGGACGACGACGAGGCGATGGTCCGGCTGTGGGAGGCCATCGCGCGGGTCGCCCGCCTCGATGCGGACGACCCGGTGGCGGCGTGGCAGGCCCACGGCGCCGACCTCGCCGCCCGCGCGGACCACGTGACCGGGCTGGACCTCGTGCAGCTGGAGTACCGCGGACCGGGGACCGACCTCGTCGTCGGCGTCGCGGGACGGCGCTGGGTCGGCGGGGCCGGCCTGGGCGGTTTCGGGAACATCCCGAACATCCCGACCGAGGAGGTCTTCACCAGCCCGCACCGCGACCAGGTCGACGGGACGGTCGCCCTCACCAAGCCGTACGTCTTCCGCGGCGAGCAGATCGTCGGGGGGCGGCTCACCTTCGTCGACGGCGTCGTGACCGAGGGCGTGTGTGACGAGGGCCAGGCCGCGCTGGACCGGCTGCTGGCGACCGACGACGGGAGTCGCCGGCTCGGCGAGGTCGCGCTGGTGCCGCACTCGAGTCGTGTGGCCCGCGAGCGACTGCTGTGGTCACACCCGCTGTTCGACGAGAACGAGGACTGCCACATCGCCCTCGGCATGAGCTACGCCTTCACGGACCCGGGCGCGGTCGGGCTCGACGAGGACGAGCAGCTGGCGCGCGGCCTGAACCGCAGCGGGGTGCACGAGGACGTCGTCGTCGGTGGCGACCAGCTGGACGTCACCGGGATCGCACGGGACGGCGGCCGGTATCCCCTGCTCGCGGGCGGCGAGTGGGCGTTCACCCCGCAGTGACGGACGTGGGCGCCGTAGCCTCGCGGCCATGCCTGCCTCCGACGTGACCGTGCGGCCCGGGACCGAGGACGACCTCCCGGGCATCGCCGCCGTGTACACGCACTACGTGCTCAACACGACCACGACGTTCCACACGCAGGTCAGGACGCCGGCCGAGTGGCGCGCCCGGCATCGGGACCACGTGGCGGAGGGCCCGTACCACCTCCTCGTCGGCACGGTGGGCGGCCAGGTCGTGGGCTACTGCGAGACGCTCCCGTTCCGTCCGAAGCCGGCGTACTTCCCGTCGATCGAGCTGTCGATCTACGTGGCGCCGGACACCGTCGGGATGGGTGTCGGCTCGGCGTTGCTGACCCGGCTGTTCGAGGTGCTGGAGGCGTCGGCGTTCCACCGGCTCTTCTCGATCATCACGCTGCCCAACGACCAGTCGGTCGCCTTCCACGAACGGCACGGCTTCGTGCACCGCGGCACCCTGACCGAGGCCGGCCGGAAGTTCGACACGTGGTGCGACGTCGCGTTCTACGAGCGGGCGCTGGACTGACGGCTGCCCAGCGACGGCGCTCGTCCGTCTCCGTAGGCTGGGGGCGCGGCGAGAACGGAGTCCTCGATGAGCAAGTACCGGCGCGCACTGGTGACCGGCGCCTCGTCCGGCATCGGCACCGAGATCGCCCGCGAGTACGCCAAGCGCGGCGTCGACGTCGTGCTGGTCGCCCGACGTGAGGACCGCCTCAAGGTCATCGCCGACGAGCTGACCGACGAGTTCGGCGTCGAGGCCGAGGTGTTCGTGGCCGACCTCACCAGCGAGGAGGGTCGCCTGACCACCGAGCAGCGTCTCGTCGCCGAGCAGAAGGCCGTCGACGTGCTCGTCAACAACGCCGGGATGGTCGTCGACGAGGAGCTCGCCGACAGCGACCCCGAGGTCCGGATCCTCGAGGTCGAGCTCAACGTCGTCGCCGTGACGCGGCTGGCGACGTGCGCAGCGTCGACGTTCAAGGCGCGGGGTCGTGGCGGCATCCTCAACGTCTCGTCGGTCACCGCGTTCTGGCCCGTGCCCGGCAACGCCACGTACGCGGCCGGCAAGGCCTACGTCCTGTCGCTGTCCGAGTCGCTGCACGTCGAGCTCGAGGGGACCGGTGTCGCCGTGACCGCGGTCTGCCCCGGCTTCACCCGCACGGAGATCTTCGACCGCGGCGGCGTCAACGTCAGCAACGTCCCGAGCCCGATGTGGCTGGACGCGCACGACGTCGCGCGAGCGGCCGTCGACGGGCTCGAGTCCAACGACGCCGTGGTCACACCCGGCTCGTTGTGGCAGGCGATGCGCATGGCGTCCCGGCTGACGCCGCCGCCGCTCGCACGACGGATGACGCCGGCGATCAGGCGGCTCTCCGGGCAGTGAGGCAGCGTCGGGCCGGTCGGTAGTTTCGCGGGCCCGCCCCCTGCCGTCGTCCTCCCGGAGTCTCCCCATGCAGCTGCAACGCGCGCTCGTCACCGGTGCGTCCTCCGGCATCGGCCGGGCCATCGCGGTCGAGTTCGCCGCTCGCGGCGTGGACCTCGTCCTCGTGGCCCGCGACGAGGTGCGCCTGAAGGAGCTGGCCCACGAGCTGTCGGAGCGGCACGGCGTCGACGCGGCGGTCCTGCCCGCCGACCTGACGCTGCCGGACGACCGTGAGCGGGTCGAGCAGCGCATCGCCGACCAGCCGGCCGTCGACTGCGTGGTCAACAACGCCGGCTGGGGGCCGTACGGGGACCTCGCCGGCTCCGATCCTTCGACGGAGGCCGACTGCGTCGAGCTGAACGTCACCGCGCTGACCCGGTTGAGCCAGGTCGCCGCACAGACCTTCCGCGCACGTCGGCACGGCGCCATCCTCAACGTCTCGTCGTTGTCGGCGTTCCAGCCGTTCCCCGGCCACGCGACCTACGCGGCGACGAAGGCCTTCGTGAACTCCCTCACCGAGTCACTGCACGAGGAGCTGCTCGGCACGGGCGTGCACGCCACGGCGCTGTGCCCCGGCTACACCCGCACCGAGTTCCACGAGCGCGCGGACTGGGACGTCCGCGCCGTCCCGACAGCGGCGTGGGGGCGGGCGGAGGACGTCGCCCGTGCGGGCGTCGACGGGGTGCTCGCGAACCGCCCGGTCGTGATCCCCGGGGCGGCGAACCGCGCCCTGGCGAACCTGTCGCGCGTGATCCCGTCCGGTGTGAGCCGCAAGGTCACCAAGCTGCTGGCGTCACGGGGCTGACGGGTGAGCGACGAGGGCAGCACCGACCCGCGGGGTGGCGAACCCCGCGAGGTCACCGTGTACGAGCTCGTCGGCGGCACCGAGGCGTTCGTCGAGCTCGTCGACCGCTTCTACGAGCGGGTCGAGCAGGACCCCCCGCTGCGGGCCGTCTACCCCGAGGACCTCGAGCCCGGCAAGCACCACCTCGCGCTGTTCCTCGCCCAGTACTGGGGCGGCCCACGGGCCTACGAGGCCGAGCGTGGCCACCCCATGCTGCGCCGGCGCCACTTCCCGTTCGAGGTCACCCCGGACGGCGCCGCCCGCTGGGCGACCCACATGCTGGCAGCGATCGACAGCATGGACTTCCCGGCCCCCGCCGCCGACGCGATGCGCGACTACGTCGTCCGCTTCACCCCCAGCATGGTCAACACCCCCGACCCCTGACCGCTGCGACGGCCCTTGCACCGGGTGCGGTTCCGACGCCGCCACCTCGATCCGGGTGCGGTCTCGATGCCATCCTGCGCGACGTGCACCCGGTTCGCCCGGATGCCGGCCGAACTGCACCCAGTCGGTCCAGCGGCGGCCAGCGGTGTGTGGGGGTTTGCACGGTCTGGGAGGTGGGGTTCGGGCGGTCGTGGGGGTGGGCCTACGCTTGGCGGCGGCCGTGCCGGTCGCGTCGTGACGCACCGGGCGGCTCCAGCACTGCCCCTCCCTCGCAGCACCCAGCAGCAAGGCTCCCATCGTGCGCATCCTCGTGGCCGACAAGCTCGCACAGAGCGGTGTCGAGGCCCTCTCCCGCCACCACGACGTCGACGTCAAGACCGGCCTCACCAAGGACGAGCTCCTCGAGGTCGTCGCCGACTACCACGCGGTCGTCGTGCGGTCGGCGACGACGATCGACGCCGACGTGATCGCGGCCGCGCCGGAGCTGAAGGTCATCGGCCGCGCCGGCGTCGGCCTCGACAACGTCGACATCGACGCGGCAACGCGGGCCGGCGTGATCGTCTGCAACGCACCGCAGTCCAACATCATCTCCGCAGCCGAGCACACGCTCGCCCTGATCATGGCCAGCGCCCGCAACGTCCCGCAGGCCCACGCGGCGCTGACGCAGGGCAAGTGGGAGCGGTCGCGCTGGGCCGGCACCGAGCTGCACGGCAAGGTCCTGGGCGTGCTCGGGCTCGGTCGCATCGGCACGCTCGTCGCGCAGCGGGCCAGCGCGTTCGGCATGAAGATCCACGCCTACGACCCGTTCGTCGCACCCGAGCGTGCGGCGCGGATGAACGTCGCCCTGCACGAGACCATCGACGAGGTCCTCGCGCTCGCCGACGTGCTGACGATCCACCTCCCGCGCAACGCCGAGACCGTCGGCCTGATCGACGCGGCGCACCTCGCGACCATGAAGCCGACCGCACGGCTGGTCAACGTCGCCCGCGGGGGCATCGTGGTCGAGGCTGACCTCGCCGAGGCGATCCGGGACGGCGTCATCGCCGGTGCCGCACTGGACGTCTTCGACCACGAGCCGACCACCGAGTCGCCGCTCTTCGACCTCGACGACGTCGTCGTCACGCCGCACCTCGGTGCCAGCACGACCGAGGCGCAGGACAAGGCCGGCACGCAGGTCGCCGAGGCGATCGAGCT
>CAYMGL010000168.1:0-6156 GCA_964389945.1 uncultured Actinomycetota bacterium | reverse complement strand
CGGAGAACTCCTCGAGCCTGGCCTTGACGTCGTGGCGCAGCACGCGCTCGCGCTCCGCGATCGAGGCCAGGTCCACGTCGTCGACGACTGCCTCGTACGCCGCGACCGCCTCGTCGGGGACGTCGACCCCGAGGTCGCGCTGGGCCCGCAGGACCGCGAGCCACAGCTGCCGTTCGAGCACGATCTTGCCCCGTGGCGACCAGATGGCTCGCATCTGCGGCGTCGCGTAGCGATCGGCGAGCACGTTCGGGACGTGGTCAGCCGGCGCGTCGGTCACGGTCGCTCCTGCGGTGGCGGCGCGTCAGGACACTACCTGCCGCTGCGACAGCCCCTCCCCCGTCCCGAGGTGCTGCTCCAGCGCACGCAGCCCGCGCAGCTGGAGCTGCCGCACGGCTGCCTCCGACCGGTCCACGGCAGCCGCCGTCTCCGCGACCGACAGCCCACCGATGACCCGGAGCAGCACGACGTCCCGCTGCTCGTCGGTGAGCACGGCCAGGTGCTCGGCCAGTCGTTGTTCGGCCTCGGCGTCCTCGACGACCTGGTCCGTCGTGTCGTCGTCGAGACCGTCGAGCCAGTCGAGGTCGTCCAGCCCCGTCGTCGCCGGGCGGCGGGACGCCTGTCGGCGCTCGTCCACGAGACGGTGGTGGGCGATCGTGAAGACCCACGACCGGAACTGGCCCTCGTCGCCCTCGAACGACGTGATGCCGCGGAAGACGTGCAGGAACGTCTCGCTGGCGACGTCGTCCGGCTCGCGAGCACCCTGGTGGCGCAGGTAGCCGGTCACGACTCCTGCGAGGTCCTCGTAGAGCTTCGTGAAGGCCCAGCCGGCACCGGTCTGGGCCGCGAGCAACACGCTCTCGAACGCCGCTCCGAGCACCTCACCCCTTCGCCGCACGCCCATCAGGGAAGCACAGGAGGTGCGCTCCCGCCACCGTCTTGCGGGCATGTTGCGCGCCGGTCAGCCCTCGGCGTCCACGCCGCCGCGCCGTGCCGGCGAGGGTGCGCGCTCGGACTTCTGGGCCGGCGCCGACGGCGTCTCGGTCGGGGCTGCGCCGTCGCCGCCACGGTCCTCGGTGGCATCGGGGGCGCGGTCCTGGGCGTCGGGAGCCTCGTCCTCGGCGTCCGTGGCGTGGTTCCGGGCCTCCGTGGCTCGGTCCCGGGCGGCGTCAGCGGCCGTCCCGCCGGAACGCCCGTCGGACGCCTCGTCGGCCGCGGTGCCACCGGCGCGACCGTCCGACGCCTCGCCGGCGACGTCGCGGCCGACGACACCCGGCGCACTGCCGTCCGCACCCGTGGCGTCGTCGGCGATCGTGCCGCCGTCGACCCCGGTGTCACGCTCGGCCGGGGTGTTCTCGGCGTCGGTGCCGTCCTCGACCTGCTCGACCTGGCGCCCGACCGCGTCGTCGAACGCGACCTGGGCGGGCGGCGGCAGCACGCCGGCGGCACCTGCGGAGGCGGCAGCGACACCGACGGTCGCACCTGCCACAGCGGCCTTGGACAGCAGGCCGAGCGCCGCGAACTGCGTCACGAGGATGCGTGACAGCGCCCGCCCACGTGCGCGGATCGTGAGGATGCCGCGGGTGAGGATGCCGGCGTCGGTCGACGCGGTCAGGATCCCTCGGGTGAGGATGCCGGCGTCGGTCGAGGCGGTCAGGATCCCCGCCTCGGCCGCCTTGGTCGAGAAGGTGAGGATCCCCTGCGGCGCCGTCGCGGCGAGGTCCAGTCCGTCCTGCAGCACCGACGCCAGCACTGCGTTCGCAGCCGGCGTCGTGGCCTCGGCCTGCTCGCGGAGCTGCGTGAGCTGCGCCGCGAGCGGGGTCCCGATGGCACCGGGGGGCACGCTGCCATCGAGGAGTGCGTCGAGGACGCTGTCGGAGAGCTGGCTGTCGGACATGGTTGGGGGGATCCTGTCACGTCGTGCTGTACTGGTGTGATCGCTCCGAGCGTTCTTCTTGTGACGCTACGTGGCCACCTGTGCGCAAAACGCTCGTGCCGAGCAATCTGACACTGCTCTTGCGCACGTCAACGGCCACTCGGACCCTCGATCGTCCGATGCAGCGCGTGGCGCGTCGTCACTCGGTGCGGTCGACCACCGGGTTGAGCAACGCGCCGATGCCGGCGATCTCGACCCCGACGGTCTCCCCGGGCTGCAGCGGCCCGACGCCCGCCGGGGTCCCGGTCAGCACGACGTCACCCGGCAGCAGCGTCATGATGCGGCTCACGGCCGACACGAGCTCGGGCACGCCGAGCAGCATCTGCGCCGTCGAGCCGTCCTGTCGCACCTCCCCGTCGACGAGGCAGCGCACGGCGACGTCCTGCACGTCGAGATCGGTGGTGATCGCCGGACCGAGCGGGCAGAAGGTGTCGAAGCCCTTGGCCCGGAACCACTGCGACTCCCGGGCCTGGAGGTCCCGTGCGGTCACGTCGTTGGCGCAGGTGTAGCCGAACACGGCGGCGGCGGCCTCCTCGAGGTCCGCGTCCTTGCACAGCGAGCCGATCACGACGGCCAGCTCGGCCTCGTGGTGGATCTCCTCGGACTCGTCCAGTGGCAGCCGGATGGGATCGCCCGGCCCGATGACCGACGAGGACGGCTTGAGGAAGAACAGCGGGAGGTCGTCCGGCTGGTCCGCGATGTCGTTGCCGAGCTCGGCCGCGTGGGCCGCGTAGTTGCGCCCGACGGCGACGACCTTGCTCGGGATGACCGGCGCCAGGAGCCGCAGCCCCTCCATGCCCAGGCGCTCGTCGGTGGGCACCACGGCGCCCGAGGCACCGAACGGGTGGCCGTCGAGCAGTGCCACCTCGGCCCCGTCGACGACGCCGAACCTGGGGCCGCCATCGGTTGCGACGCGGACGTAGCGGGGCACGGGGGACCTCTCGGGTGGGGCCCGACGACGGTAGCCGCGGACCCACCCGGACCGGCCCCCGCGCCTACGGTCGTCCCGACGTCGCACCACCGACCCGGGCGAGGAACCACGATGACGACACTCCGACGCGGCCTGGCGTCCCTGACAGCGGTGACGGGCCTCGGCCTCGCAGCCGCCTGGCTGCTCGCGCGGCGGATCATCAGCCGTGCGGACGCGCTGGAGCAGTACGACGAGCCACGGCCCGACCTGATGAAGGCCCCGGACGACGTCGGCCCGGAGATCGACGCCGTCGTGGCGGACCTCCACAGTGCCCAGTCGTCGTTCGACAACTCGAGCCGGACCGCGCGACGCGCCCAGGCCCGCCGGTGGATGGACGAGCTCGGTGCGGCCGTGGAGCACGACTGCACGATCGTCCCGGTGCGGTCGGGCACCTGCCGTGGCGACTGGGTCGTCCCGCCGGACGCCGACACCAACCGCCGACTGCTGTACGTCCACGGTGGGGCGTTCGAGGCCGGCAGCCCGCTCAGCCACCGCGGCATGACCACGCGACTCGCCGAGCGCACCTCGATGCCGGTGTTCGTCGTCGACTACGGCCTGTCGCCCGAGCGCACCCGGACCGAGGCCCTGACCGACGTCGACGCCGCGTGGGACCTGGTCTGCCACGAGGGGCCCGACGGTCCGGCCGAGCTCGACGCCGCGTTCGTCGTGGGCGACTCGGCCGGCGGGAACCTCGCGCTGGGGCTGAGCCTGCGGCTGCGCGACGGTGCAGGCCGCCTGCCCGACGGCGTCGTGGCCTTCGCGCCCTTCACCGACAGCACCTTCGGCGGCCACTCGTGGCACGACAACGTCGCCACGGACCCGTTCCTCGGCCCCGGCTTCTCGCAGTACCTGGAGATCCCGCGCGCGGTGCTGGTCCTCGGCGTCTGGGCACGCACGGGCATCCGGCCCGACGACCCACGTGTGTCCCCGGCCCTCGGCGAGCTGCACGGGTTGCCGCCGACCCTGGTGCAGGCCAGCGACGCCGAGATGCTCCGCGACGACGCCGTCCGCTTCGCCCGGGCGGCGCAGGCCGCTGGCTCACCCGTGGAGCTGCAGGTGTGGCCACGGATGGTGCACGTGTTCCAGGCGTTCCCGACCCTCCCCGAGGCGCAGGAGGCGATGGACGAGGTGGTCGCGTTCCTCGACCGGCACGGGGCACGGACGGCCGACAGCGCGGCTGGCTGAGTCAGTCGTCGGCGTGGAGGATGGCGTACGTGTAGGCGTCGGAGAGGGCCTTCCACGAGGCCTCGACGATGTTGGGGTGCACCCCGACCGTGGTCCACGACGAGTGGCCGTCGGTCGACGTGACCAGGACGCGCGTCACCGCATCGGTGCCTGACGAGGCCTCGAGGACGCGGACGCGGTAGTCGACGAGGTGGACCCGGGCGAGGCCCGCGAACGACCCGTTGATGGCGCTGCGGAAGGCGTGGTCGAGCGCGTCGACGGGCCCGTTGCCCTCGCCCGCGCCGAGCTTGCGTTCCCCGTCGACGACCACGGCGAGGATGGCCTCCGCCGGGATGTCGGTGGCCGGGGCCGGGTTGTGCGGCGACACGCCGCCGGTGCCGCCTCCGACCGACACGCGGAAGTGCTGGGTGTGGAAGGGCTCGTCACCGAGCAGGCCCAGCGTGCGTCGCAGCAGGAGCTCGAACGACGCGTCGGCGGCCTCGTAGGTCCAGCCGAGCTGCTCGCGCTGCTTGACGACGTCCAGGACCTGCGCGGCCTGCGTGCCGTCGACCTCGATGCCGAGGTCGCGGGCCTTGAGCACCACGTTGGAGCGGCCCGCCAGCTCGGAGACCAGCAGGTGCATGTCGTTGCCGACCAGCGAGGGATCGACGTGGTTGTACATGTCGGGTGACTTGGCGACGGCGCTCGCGTGCAGCCCCGCCTTGTGCGCGAACGCGCTGGTGCCCACGTACGGCTGTGCGCGCGGCGGCGGGTCGTTGATGAGCTCGGCCACGTGGTGCGACAGGTCGACCAGCTGCTCGAGCTCGGCGGCGGGGACCAGCTCGAGTCCGCGCTTGAGCTGGAGGTCGGCCAGGATCGAGAACAGGTTGGCGTTGCCGCACCGCTCGCCGATGCCGTTGGCGGTCCCCTGCACCTGGACACCGCCTGCCTCGACGCCGAGCAGCGTGTTCGCGACCGCGCAACCACCGTCGTCGTGGAAGTGCAGCCCGATCTCCGCCCCGTGGGCGGCGACGGCCTCGGCCTGCTCCCGCACGATGCGCGCGACCTCCCAGGGCATCGTCCCCCCGTTGGTGTCGCAGAGCACGACCGTGTGGGCCCCCGCCTCGGCCGCGGCCAGCGCGACCTCGCGGGCGTAGTCGCCGTCGCGTCGGTGGCCGTCGAAGAAGTGCTCGGCGTCGAAGAAGACGGTGCGCCCGTGGTCGCGGAGGTAGCGGACGGACTCGGTGACCATCGCGAGGTTCTCGTCGCGCGACACCTCGAGCGCGTCGTCCACGTGGTAGCCCCAGGACTTGCCGACCAGGGTGATGTGGTCGGTCCCGGCGTCCAGCAGGGCGTTGAGCAGGTCGTCGTCCTCGCAGGCCCGGTGGGGGCCACGCGTCATCCCGAAGGCGACGAGCTGGGCGTTCGTCAGGGCGAGCTCGCCGTCGCGGGCCCGGGCGAAGAACTCGGTGTCCTTCGGGTTCGCGCCCGGCCAGCCGCCCTCGATGAAGGCGACACCGAGCTGGTCCATCCGCCGGGCGATCGTCAGCTTGTCGTCGACCGTCAGCGAGATCCCGGGACGCTGCGTGCCGTCACGCAGCGTCGTGTCGTACAGGACGACCTGCTCGTCGGCCTGCGGGAGGGGGGAGTCACCCACGCGTTCGTCCTCACGCTCGCGTCGGTCCGGAGGCTACGGGCCCGACGCGACGCCGTGCACCACGCGCGCGTGCTCGTCGGACGTCAGTCGGTGACGTCGTCGCCGTCCTCGAGACGGAAGCCGACCTGGAGGGTCACCTGGGTGTGCTGTGGCTGGCCGTCCTTGATCCACCCGCGGATCTCCTTGACCTCGAACCAGTCGAGGTTGCGGACCGAGTCGGTGGCCTTGCTGATGGCCCCGCGGATGGCGGCGTCCACGCCGTCCATCGAGGACCCGACCAGTTCGATCTTCTTGTAGACGTTCGACATTGCGTCGCCCTGCTGTCGCTGGGACCACACACGGTGTGCGGTCGCCGACGACCCTAACTGCGTCACGACCCGGTGTGGACGGACGCCCCGGTGACCCGACGCACGAAGGCCCCCATCTCGCGCA
>CAYMGL010000167.1:0-6201 GCA_964389945.1 uncultured Actinomycetota bacterium | reverse complement strand
TGCCGGCCGGGACGATCACGCCGCACACCAACCCGGCGTAGCCGGCGTAGGCCGCCGCCGAGGCCGAGGTGTTGCCCGTCGAGGCACAGATGACGGCCTTCGCACCGCCCTCGACCGCCTTCGTCATGGCCATCGTCATGCCACGGTCCTTGAAGGACCCCGTCGGGTTCGCGCCGTCGTACTTCAGCCACACCTGTGCGCCGGTCTCCTCCGACAGCTGGCAGCTGTAGATCAGCGGCGTGCCGCCCTCCCGCAGCGTCACGATCGGGGTGTCGTCGCTGACCGGCATGCGGTCGCGGTACTCCTCGATGATCCCGCGCCAGACGTGGCGCCCCCCGGCGAGGTCGCCACCACCCGGTGCCTCGGTCGTCCCGGTGTGTCCGGCCGGACCCTGCTTGTCACTCACGCCGACACCTCCGACTCGACCCGGAGGACGTTGGCCACGGCCCGCACCCCGTCGGTGTTGGTCTCGAGGTCGTACACCGTCGCCTGCAGCGACGCCTCCAGGGCGCGGTGCGTCACGATCACCAGCTCCATGCCGTCGGCGACGGCGTCCTGGTGGACCTGGGCGATCGACACGTCGTGCCGGCCGAAGGTCCGGGCGACGTCCGCGAGCACGCCCGGCTCGTCCTCGACGTCGAGACGGACGTAGTACTGGGTCTCGATGGTCTCGAGCGCCCGCACCGGACGGTCGGCGTGGCGCGAGATGAGCGGCGCGGTCGTGCCCTGCACGAGGTTGATCGCCGCCTCGACGACGTCCCCGACGACGGCCGACGCGGTGGGCAGCGACCCGGCCCCGCGGCCGAGGAACATCAGCTCGCCAGCGGCATCGGCCTCGACGTAGACCGCGTTGAACGCGTCGTCGACGCCGGCCAGCGGGTGGTCCTTCGGCAGGAACGTCGGGTGGACGCGCACCGCGACCTCACCGTGCTCGTCGGTGGCGATGCCCAGCAGCTTGACGACGTAGCCGAGGTCGCGGGCGACCTGGATGTCGCGGGCGGTCACGCCCGTGATGCCCTCGCGGGGCACGTCGGCGCCGGGGACCACGGTGTCGTAGGCGATGCCGGCGAGGATGGCCAGCTTCGCCGCGGCGTCGTGGCCGTCGACGTCGGCGCCGGGGTCCGCCTCGGCGTAGCCCAGCGCCTGGGCCCGGGCGAGGACGTCCTCGTACGAGGCCCCCTCCGAGCTCATCCGGGTGAGGATGTAGTTGGTCGTGCCGTTGAGGATCCCGACGAGCCGACGGATGCGGTCACCGGCCATCGACGTCCGCATCGGCCGCACGATGGGGATCGCACCCCCGACGGCGGCCTCGTAGAGCAGGTCCACACCGCTGGCGTCCGCCGTCGCGTGCAGGAGCGCCCCGCGCTCGGCGACCAGGGCCTTGTTGGCGGTGACCACCGGCGTGCCGGCCCGGAGTGCCGCCTCCACGTAGGAGCCCGTCTCCTCGACGCCTCCGATGACCTCGATGACGAGGTCGACGTCGTCGGCCGTGGCCACGGCCATCGCGTCGTCGGTCACCTCGACGTGCTCGGGGAGCCCGCGGTCGATCGACGTGTCCCGCACGGCGACGCGCACGAGCTGGAGCTCGGCGCCGACGCGCTGGGCGAGGTCGTGACGGATGTCGGTCAGCAGCGCGACGACGCCGCGCCCGACGACGCCACACCCGAGCATCCCGATGCGGATGGTGTCCACGTGCTACTCCTGGCGGCGGACGCCGAGGCTAGCGCCGGCCCTGGTCCGGACCGTCGCCGACACGGGTCAGCACGGCGAGGTCGGCGTGTGTCGACCAGCCGCTCGGTGACGCCGTCGGCGGTGCCGCGCCGGGGTGCTCCCAGACGCCGAGGACCGCGGCCCGCGGGAAGTCGGCGAGGTGCTGCGCGACGAGCCGCCCCACCAGCGTGCGACCGATGCCAAGACGGCGATGGGCCGGGTGGACCACCACGTCGGCCACGACGGCGAGGCCCGCGTGGCCGTCGTCCACGGCCAGGCCCGGCGCCCAGTGCAGGACACCCGCCGCCACCGGCGTGCCGAACCGTGCCGCGCGCAGCACCCGGGCACGCCCCTCCCCCACCAGGCTGCGCAGTCCGTCCACCCACCAGCGCAGGCGCTCGTCGTCGGCGCCACGGGCACGATCCTCCGCCGGGGACGCTGCGTGCCGGTGGAGCACGGTCAGCCCGTGCCACGCCCGGTCGTCGCCCGGCGCGCTCACCTCGAGGTCGTCGCGCACCGGCCCCGGTCCGGCCCCGTCCTCGCGGCGCAGCAGCCGGACGACCGACGGGACGTACCCGCCGACCGCCGGGATCTCGCCGTCCAGTGGTGCGACGAGCCGTGCGGCGCCGGCCGGGAACCGCTGCTCGAGGTCACGCACCGCGGCGGCCGCCGCCCCCGCGCCGAGCGGCGTCGTGTGGTGCACCGCGTTGCCCGGCGCGTGGTCGGGGCGGTCGACGGACCGCAGGACGTGCATGCCGTCGAGCTCGACGCCCCGGACCCCCGGACCGAGCGTCACCTCGAGCACGGCGAGGGGGTCGGGCTGCACGTTCGGACCTCGGTCGGGGACACGCGACGCTACGGGACGTGCTTGGGTGTGTGGCCACCACCTCACCTCGGAGCACCATGGGCATCCTCGACCGCTTCAACCTCGACGGCAAGGTCGCGATCGTGACCGGGGCCTCGTCCGGGCTCGGCGTCGCGTTCGCCAAGGCGCTGGCCGAGGCCGGCGCGGACGTCGCCATCGGCGCTCGCCGCGTGGACCGGCTGGAGGACACCGCCGACCTCGTGCGCGCCGCCGGACGCGAGTGCTACGCGGCCGAGCTCGACGTGACGGACGTGCAGCGCTGCCAGGACTTCGTGCAGGAGGCCGTCGACACGCTCGGCCGGGTCGACGTCCTGGTCAACAACGCCGGCGTCGGCACCGCCGTGCCGGCCTCGAGGGAGACGCCGGAGCAGTTCCGCCAGGTCATCGACGTCAACCTCGAGGGCGTCTACTGGATGGCCCAGGCCGCGCAGGCCGCGATGGACGAAGGTGGCGTGATCATCAACGTCGGGTCCATCATCGGCGAGATGCACGCCTTCCTCCCGCAGGCGGCCTACTCGGCGACCAAGACGGCGCTCGTCGGCCTCACGCGCGACCTCTCGCACCAGTGGGCGGGCCGCAAGGGCATCCGCGTCGTCTGCCTCGAGCCGGGGTTCTTCCCCAGTGAGATGTCCGACGAGATCCCCGAGCAGGTCGCCGGCGTGGCGCAGCAGTTCACGCCGATGGGGCGGTTCGGCGACCCCGAGGAACTCGCCGCGGCCGTGGTCTTCCTCGCTTCCGACGCCGCCAGCTACGTCACCGGCTCGACGCTCAAGGTCGACGGGGGCCTCGTCGGCCACTGATCCGGAAGCCCGGCAATGATCCGGACGCTCGGCCACTGATGGTCCGGCGCGCCCCGGGACACGTTGGCCATGTCACCTGCAGCGAGGGCTTCCCCTGACATCGACGCTCCCCCAGCAGCCGTGGTCCACCACGGCCGACGACGTCGTCGGCGAACTCGACGCCCATGTCGAGGAGGGTCTCGCTGAGGCCGAGGCCGACCGTCGGCTCGACGAGCACGGCCGCAACGAGGTCGAGCGCGACGAGGGCGTGTCGACCTGGGAGCTGCTCCTGCGGCAGTTCCGTGACCCCATCGTCTACGTCCTGGCGGCCGTCGGTGTCGCTGCAGGTGCCCTCGGCGAGGTCGTCGAGGCGATCGCGGTCACGATCGCGCTGCTGCTCCAGGCCATCATCGGGTTCGTGACCGAGCTGCGGGCCAAGCAGTCGGTCGACGCACTGCGCGAGCTGGGCCGCACGACGGCGCGCGTCGTGCGCGACGGCAGCCCCGTCGAGGTCGACGCGGCCGAGCTGGTCCCGGGCGACCTCGTGCTGCTGGAGGAGGGCGACCTCGTCCCGGCCGACCTCCGCCTCGTGGAGGTGGCCAACCTCCAGATCGCCGAGGCGGCACTGACCGGCGAGTCCGAGCCCCTGCCCAAGCAGGTCGAGCCCGTCGACGCCGACACCCCGCTCGCCGACCGTGCCTCGCTGGCGCTGCGCGGCACGAAGGTCACCACCGGCAGCGGCCGCGGCGTGGTCGTCGCGACCGGCGCGCAGACCGAGCTCGGGACCGTCGCGACGCTGGTCCAGGAGGGCGCCGACGAGGGCGGCGACGCACCGATCGAGGCCCAGCTGGACCAGCTCGGCAAGGCACTGCTCATCGCGGTGGCCGTCGTCGGTGTCGTCGTGGCCGCCGCCGGCGTGCTGGTCGGCCAGCCCGTCCGCACGATGATCGAGACGGCCATCGCGCTCGCGGTCGCAGCCGTCCCGGAGGGCCTGCCCGTCGTCGCGACGCTGGCGCTCGCCCGCGGGGTGCAGCGGATGGCGAAGCGCAACGCACTGGTCAAGACGCTGGCGTCGGTCGAGACGCTCGGCTCGGCCGGTGTCATCTTCACCGACAAGACCGGGACGCTGACCGAGGGCCGCATGCAGGCCCGACGGCTCGAGCTGCCGGACGACCGCACGGTGGACCTGACCGAGCTCGACGACCTCCCCGACGACGTCCGCGCCGCACTCCTGGTCGCGTCGCTGTGCGGCAACGCCACGATCAACGAGGACGGCGACGACGTCGGCGACCCGATGGAGCTGGCGCTGCAGCGCGCGGCCGAACGCGCGGGCATCGAGGACCGCGCCGACCTGCTCGAGCACGCGCCCGAGCGCTGGGAGCGAGCCTTCGACCGCGACGTGAAGATGATGGCCACGGCGCACGA
Organism: uncultured Actinomycetota bacterium; assembly: GCA_964389945.1. GTDB lineage: Bacteria > Actinomycetota > Nitriliruptoria > Nitriliruptorales > Nitriliruptoraceae > JBFGFG01. The sequence continues at coordinate 1,422 of CAYMGL010000167.1, read as the reverse complement.
CGACCCCGACGGGGAGGGCGTGCTCGTCGCCGTGAAGGGTGCCCCCGGCGCCGTCGTCTCGGTCTGCACGACCGAGCTCGGTGGCGCGTCGCTCGACGACGACCGTCGCGAGGCCTGGCTGGAGCGCAACCGCGCCATGGCGCGTGACGGGCTGCGCGTGCTGGCGCTGGCGCGGGCCACCGACGAGCGCGACCAAGACGACCCCTACCACGACCTCGAGCTCCTGGGGCTCGTCGGGCTGCTCGACCCGCCCCGCGAGTCGACCAAGGCAGCCGTGGACGCCTGTCACCGCGCCGGCGTCCGGGTCGTGATGGTCACCGGCGACCAGGAGGAGACGGCCCGCGCCATCGCGACCGAGCTGGGCCTGGAGGCCGTCGACGAGGACGGCGACGGTCGTGCCGACGTCGTCGTCGGCGGCGACCTGCCTCCGTCCGAGGAGTGGACCGAGGAGGACCGCGAGCGGCTCGCACGCGCCTCGGTGTTCGCCCGGCTGGAGCCGGCACAGAAGCTCGACCTCATCAAGCTGATGCGCGACCGCGGCGAGATCGTCGCCATGACAGGCGACGGCGTGAACGACGCCCCGGCCCTGGAGGCCGGCGACATCGGGATCGCCATGGGCGACAAGGGCACCCAGGTCGCGCGGGACGCGGCCGACATCGTGCTCGAGGACGACGCCTTCGAGTCGATCGTCGCAGCGATCCGCGAGGGGCGGACCGTCTTCGAGAACATCCGTCGCTTCGTCGTCTACCTGCTGTCCGGGAACCTCGGCGAGATCCTCGCCGTCACCCTGGCGGCGATCACGGGCGCGGCGCTGCCGCTGCTCCCGCTGCAGATCCTGTTCATCAACCTGATCTCGGACGTGTTCCCGGCTGCCGCGCTCGGTGTCGTCGAGGGCGACGACACGGCGCTCGACCAGCCCCCACGGGAACCGGGGACCCCGATCCTCGACCGCCGCCGCTGGATCGAGACCGGCCTGTGGTCGGTCCTCATCGGCGGGATGACGCTGGGCACGTTCGCCTACGCGCTCGGCCCCGGTGGCCTGGAGACCGACGCGGCCGTGACGGTGTCGTTCATCGCGTTCGTGCTGGCGCGACTCGTGCACGTCTTCAACATGCGCAGTCCGAACTCGGGCGTCCTGTCGAACCGCATCCTGCGCTCGGGTCCGATCTGGGCGTCGCTGGCCGTGTCGGCAGCACTGCTGCTGCTCGGGATCTACGTCCCGCCGATCGCCGGCGCGCTGGGCGTGGTGGCGCCGACCACCGCGATGTGGGGCATGGCCCTGGTCGGCGGCTTCTCGGTGCTCGTGCTCGGGCAGCTCGCGCTGTGGATCACCGGACGAGTCGGTGCGGACGACTGACGCACACCCGAGTGCGGACCGGCCCGTCGGCGGGCATGCGTGTCACACCCCCTCGGCAGGGTGTG
>CAYMGL010000166.1:0-6211 GCA_964389945.1 uncultured Actinomycetota bacterium | reverse complement strand
GCCGCGACTCTGCCGTCAGGAACAGGCTGTCGTTGATCGGCATCGGCTGCACGCGGGGGCTCCCGTCCGTCGCTGGCGGCGACCGTACGCCACCCGTCCTGACGAGGCCCTGACAGACCGGGGGTCGTGACGGCGCCGAGCACTCGTAGGGTGCGCGCCATGGACACGACACCTGCACCGACCGACGCCACGACCGCTCGCATCGTGGTGGTCGAGGACGAGGCGGCGCTCGCCGACGCCGTTGCGCTGCGGCTTCGTGCCGAGGGCTTCGCGGTCGACGTCGCCCACGACGGCACCACCGGGCTCGCCGCCTGCGACCCGCTGCCCGACCTCGTGCTGCTGGACTGGATGCTGCCGGACATCGACGGCCTCGAGGTGTGTCGCCGGCTGCGGTCGCGGGGTGACGTGCCCGTCCTCCTGCTGACCGCCCGCACCGCCGAGGCGGACGTCGTGGAGGCGCTGGCGGCCGGCGTGGACGACCACCTGCGCAAGCCCGTCGGGATGCGTGAGCTCGTCGCCCGGGTCCGTGCGCTGCTGCGGCTGGTGGACCGTGCTCGCGGCGTGGGGCAGGCGCCGGTGCACGAGCTCGGTGACGTCGTCGTCGACGTGGGGGCGCGCCGGGTCACCCGGGACGGTGCGGCGGTGCATCTCACCGCGACCGAGTTCGACCTGCTCGCGCGGCTGTGCGAGCGCCCCGGTGAGGTCGTGGCACGCCCGGCGCTCCTGCGCGACGTCTGGGACCTCCCGGCCGATGTGTCGTCGCGCACGCTCGACACACACGTCGGTGAGCTGCGCCGCAAGCTCGGCGCCGGGGTGGTCCGCACCGTGCACGGCGTGGGCTACGCGGCAGGGGACCCGTCGTGAGGCGCAACCCCGTTGCCCGTCTCGGGGCGATCAAGCTCAAGCTCGGCGCCCTGCTGGGCGGCTCGGTGCTGCTGACCATCGTCGTGCTGCTGGGCGGCGCGCAGCTCGGGCTGCCGGCGTGGATCACCGCCCTCGTGGCGCTGGGGGCGGGGCTGCTGGCCGTGGACCTGCTGGGTTCGGGGATGACCGGGCCGCTGCGGGCGATGGCCCGACAGGCCGACCGCCTGGCGGACGGGCTGCCCGTCGACCCGGTCGACGACAGCGCCCGCGACGAGGTCGGCGAGCTCGCGCGGGCCTTCAACCGCATGGCGGTCGAGGTGGCGCACACCGACCGCGTGCGCCGTGAGCTGGTCGCCAACGTCAGCCACGAGCTGCGTACCCCACTGGCGGCGCTCACGGCCCAGGTCGAGAACCTCGTGGACGGGGTCACCGCCGCGGACCCCGGTGCGTTGCGGCGCATGGAGGCGCAGGTCAGCAGGCTCGGCCACCTCGTGGACGACCTGCTCGACCTGTCGCAGCTCGACGCCGGTGCGACCGCCCTCGACCGCCGCGAGGTCGACCTGCGGCGGCTCGTCGTGGACGTCGCCCACGCCGCGGGGCCGGTCGCGGCCGATCGCGTCCGGGTCGAGGTCCCCGACGAGGCCGCGGTGGTCGACGTCGACGCCGAGCGGTTCCGGCAGGTCGTCACGAACCTGGTCGACAACGCGCTGCGGCACGGGCCGGCCGACGAACCCGTGACCGTGACCGCGGCACGGCGCGACGGCGTCGTCGCGATCACCGTCGCCGACACCGGGCCGGGGATCCCCGCCCAGGACGCCCACAGGATCTTCGAACGCTTCGCCCGCTCCGACGAGGGTCGGGCGACCTCGCACGGCGGGGCCGGCCTCGGCCTCGCCATCACCCGCTGGATCGTCGAGCTGCACGGGGGGTCGATCCGCGTCGACCGCCCCGGCGAGCCCGGGGGCCGGCTGACCGTGGAGCTCCCCGTGGACGCACCCGACACGTCCGACGACCCGGCCGGCGCGACGCTGCCGCCGCCACGCCCCGAGGAGGCCGGTCGCGTCGCCGTCGCCCCGTCGTCGTCGGCGGAGGTCGCCCCGGCAGCCGGCGGGCTGCAGCTGCTGCCGACACCGGTCGCCGGGCTGGGACGGCGCGGCCTGCTGGCCGTCACCGTCGCGGCGGTGACGGCGGCACTGCTGCCGCTCGAGGGACCGCCCGGCATCGGCGTCGCGCTCGTCCTGCTGGTCTGCGCGGGCGCGACCGTGGTGGCCGCGGAGCGCCGGCTCGACCGGTTCGCCGTCGCGTGCTGCGGCATCGCCGTCGCGGTCGCGGCACAGCTCGCGCTCACCGACGCCTTCTGGGCCGTCGTGCCGGTGCTGCTGGGCGCGGTGCTGCTCGCAGGGGTCGGTCTGTGGGGCCCGCAGCGCTTCGGCGAGCTCGCCCGCGCCCTGGTGGTCGGCCCCCTCCTGGTGGTCGTCACGCCCGCCGCCCTGGTCCGCGGCGTGCGGTCACAGCGGGGTGCGCGGCTCGGACGCGTGCTCGTCCCGACGCTCTCGACGGTCGTCGTGCTGCTGGTGTTCGGCGGCCTGCTCGGCGAGGCCGACGCCGTCTTCGCGCGGCTGCTGGACGCGGTCACCCCGGACGTCCGGCTCGACGAGACCCTGGTGCTGCGCGTGCTGCTCGGCGTGGGCGCGGCCCTGGTGGTGACGACCTACGTCCTGGCCCAGCGCGCGGGCACCGTCGCCACGACGCCGTGGGCGCGACCGGTCCGGCCGCGCGCCGACTGGTCGGTCCCGCTGGCCGCGCTCGACGTCCTGCTGGCCGTCTTCGTCGCCGTGCAGTTCGGCGCGCTCTTCGGGGGTGACCGACGTGTGCAGGAGACCGTGGGGCTGACGTACGCGCAGTACGCCCGCAGCGGGTTCGGCCAGCTCCTCGTCGTGGCGCTGCTGACCCTCGGTGTCATCGCCGTGGTCGCGCGCATCGCCGACGATGCGCACCGTCGGCTGCGCGACCGGCTCCTCGGGGTCCTCATCGCCCTGACCGGCGTCGTGCTCGCGTCCTCGGTCCTGCGCCTGTCGCTGTACACGTCCGAGTTCGGGCTGAGCCGGCTGCGTGTCAGTGCCTACGCGATGCTGCTCTGGGTCGGGCTCGTGCTCGCGCTGGTCGTGACGGTCGGGCTCGTCCGACGCCTCGCCCCGCACCTCGCGCGGACGCTGGTGGTGCTCACCGGGGCACTGGCACTGGTGTTCGTCGCGGTCCAGCCGGATGCCCTGATCGCCCGCGTGAACCTCGCACGGGCCGACGCCGGTGCCGAGCTCGACACGAGCTACCTCGCCGGCCTGTCGGCCGACGCCGCGCCCGTGCTGCTGGCACGCGAACCCGTCGTGCCGTCGTGGCTGGGCTGCAGCAGCTGGGACGACGACGGGGCGAGCTGGAACCTCGCCCGGTGGCGGGCGAACCGCGCTGCCGCCGCGGTACCGGCGGGCGCCGGCGACTGCGACGGGTGAGCCGGGGCGCTCAGAGGCCCAGCTCGTCCTTGTCGATCACGCGCGTGTCGCCCCAGTAGACGTGGTCCGTGGCGCAGTCGGTGCAGTGGGTGACCGTCGCCAGCGTCCGGAACTGGTCGTCGGTCAGCGGTCGCCCGCAGTCCTCGCACTCCCGCCAGGTGCCGGCGTCGTGCCGCTCGAGGGCGTGCTCGATCTTGCGCAGCTGCGACTCGCGCAGCTGGAGGGCCACCTGGCGGCCGTCGTCCTCCTTGCCGCGCAGGGCGAGCCGGTCCGCGGAGATCTCGGCGTGGAGCTCGCGGAACTCGCGTGCCAGTTCCGACCGGAGTGCTGCGCCGTCGATTGCCATGAGTCTTCCCCCTCTGGTTGGAGGGAGAGTGTCACACGGTGGCCGCGCTCACACCACGTGGTGCGCGGTGTCAGCCGAGGTGCTCCTCGAGGAAGTCGAGCGTCGACTGCCAGGCCGCGCGCGCGGCGTCGGGGGAGTAGGTGCCGATGGCGTTGGTGTCGTTGAAGAACGCGTGGCCCTCACCGGCGTAGCGCCGGATGTTGACGTCCACCCCGGCCTCCTCGAGCTTCGCCTCGAGGTCGTCCACCTGCTCGGGCGGCGCGAACCCGTCCTCGGTCCCGAAGTGGCCGAGCACGGGGGCGGTGATGCCCGACAGGTCGACCTGGTCGTAGCCACCGACGCCGTAGAACGGCACCGCGGCACCGATCCGGTCGCCCTGCTGGGCCGCGAGCACGAGCACGAAGCCCCCGCCCATGCAGAAGCCCACCGCGCCGATGGTGTCGCTGGTCACGGCCTCGTGCTCCTCGAGGAACGTGAGCGCACCCTCGAGGTCCTGGGCGGCCTCGGTGACGGGCAGCGACTGCATCAGCTCACCCGCCTCGTCGGCGTCGTGGGTGGTGCGGCCGCCGTAGAGGTCCGGGGCCAGGGCGACGTAGCCCTCGGCCGCGAACCGGTCCGTCACGTCCTTGATGTGGTCGACGAGTCCCCACCACTCCTGGATGACGATCACGCCGGGGCCGCTGCCGCTCTCCGGCAGGGCGAGGTAGCCGTGCGCTTCGTCGCCGTTCGAGGCGAAGGTGACGTTCTGGTGCGGGTTCTCGGACAAGGCACGTCTCCGGTCGTCGGTTGTCGACCACCCTAGGTCACGTGTCGGGGCCGACCGACCGAGCGGCCCGTCGTCGTAGGCTCGGCGCCATGCCCGTCCTGCTGACCCGTCCCGCCACCGCCGTCGCCCGTGCGACGGCGGCGCTGCTGCTCGACGACGGGGCACAGGTGCGCCTGTTCGGGCAGGGCGCGCCGAGCAGCCTGCGGGCGCGCGGGGCGTTCGTCGCCGACGGCACACCCGACGACCACGGCCTGCTCGAGGCCGCCCTTGCCCAGGCGCACACGATGGTCCACGTCGGCCCGGGCCTGACCGTCGAGGACGCGGAGCACCTCGTCGTCGAGGCGGCGCTCGCCTTCGGTGCGGCGGAGCGGGCCGGCATCCAGCGGTTGGTGGTGCTGTCGCTGCCGGGCGCCGACCCGGCCAGCGACGACCCGCTGCGGGCGGCGGCCGGCCGGGTCGAGGCGGATGCGGCGGCACGCGCGATGCCCTCCGTCGTGGTGCGCACCTCGCTGGTGGACACCCCGGCGACCCGCGACCTGTTGGCCTCGCTGCCCGGTGGGGCCCTCGACGACGTGGTCGTCGCGCCGCTGCGCGTGGACGACCTCGCCGCCGGGCTGCTCGCGATCGACCGCGCCCGGTCCCGGGCGACGAGCGGTCACGTCGTGTTCCACGCCCCTGGCCCCGAGCCGTTGACCGTCGACGGCTACCTCCGCCGGGTCGGCGTGCGCGGCGACGACGGGCGCGTCGACCTCGTCGGTCGGGTCTACCGCCCGGGCGGGAGCGCGGCACCGGGCCGACGCGCACTGGCAGGCCCCTGGACCGAACCGGCAGGCGCACCGACGGCGGACCTGTGGGACTTCGCGGGCCACCAGCCCCGACAGGTCGTCCCGTGAGGTGGCGCCAGCGGGCGTAGTCTTGCCCCGCAGGAGGTCGCCGTGCAGGTCGCCGAGGAGGTGCGTGCGCTCGTCACGAAGGCGGACGAGCTGCTGAAGGCTGCCTCGAACCGGGCCGACCCGACCGTCGCACACGACGCGGCACGGGACCGCCTCGACGAGGCCGCCGAGCTGGTCCAGCAGGTCGAGGACGACGCGGTGCGCGACGAGCTGGTGGTCCTCGTCGGACGGCGCCTGGACGACCTCGGCGTCGCGGCGCGCACGCGCGAGCTCGACGCAGACGCCGCTGCACGCGCGCAGCCCCGCACGATCGGCCTGCCGCAACCGGCTGCCGTCACCCGCGAGGCGCCGCTGCGACGGACCGGCGACGACCGCACGCCGCCCGGCCAGCACCTCGTCCGGGGCCTGCCCGTGCTCCACGTCGGCCGTGTGCCGGACCGGGGCCGTGACGACTTCACGCTCCGGGTCACCGGGAAGGTGGAGGGCCGGCGTCGCGACCTCGACTGGAACGGCCTGACCGCGTACCCCGAGGTCACCGTCGAGACCGACATCCACTGCGTGACCGCCTGGTCGCGGCTGGACGTGACGTGGACCGGGGTCCGGCCGCGCGACCTCCTCGAGGACGTCGGCGTCCTGCCCGGTGCGACGCACGCGCTGGTCTACGGGGCCAACGCCTACAGCGCGAACCTCGACCTGCCCACGCTGTACCGCGACGACGTGCTGCTGGCGTGGGCCTGCGACGGAGAGCCCTTGATGCCGGAGCACGGGGCCCCGCTCCGGCTGGTCGTGCCGAGCCGCTACTTCTGGAAGTCGACCAAGTGGGTCGAGACGATCC
>CAYMGL010000165.1:0-6223 GCA_964389945.1 uncultured Actinomycetota bacterium | reverse complement strand
GCGCGGATGGCGTTGATGGCCTCGGAGCGGATCTGCGAGACGCGGGCCTCGGTGACGCCGAGGTCGGTGGCGATGTCCTGGAGGAGGTCGTCCTCGAAGAAGTGCCGCACGAGCACCTCGCGGTGGGGCTCGTCGAGGTGCTGCACCGCGATCCGGACGCTGCCGAGCAGCTCGCGGCGCTCCACGGAGTCCTGCGGCAGCTGCTCGGGGTCCTGCTCGGCGAGCAACGACTTCAGCGTCTCGGTCGAGCCGTCGGTCGTCGCGATGGGCTGGTCGAGCTGGAGCAGCGTCGAGCGCTCGACGTCACGCCGGCACTCCTCGATCTCGGCGACCGTCATGTCGGTGGCGGCCGTGAGCTCCTCGATGCTGGGGGAGCGGCCGTGCTCCTGCTCGAACTCCTCCTCGGCCGTCGCGATGACCCGGGCACGGCGCCGCAGCGACCGGGTCGCCCAGTCACGCGATCGGGTCGAGTCGATGATCGAGCCGCGGATGCGGATGGACGCGTAGCGCGCGAACGGCACCCCCGTGTCCGGCTCGTAGCGCTTGGCGGCGTCGACGAGCCCGGCGGCGCCGGCCGACCACAGGTCACCACGGTCGACGTGGCGCGGGTAGCGGCTGGCGAGCTGGTGCACCAGGTGCTGCACCAGGTAGAGGTGCTCCTCCACGAGTGCGTCGACGTCGCTGGTCTCGGGCACGTCAGTGCTCGTCGGGGGGCGCATGGGGGGGGATCCAACCGCTGGCGGTGACGACACCTTTACCGCTCGTGACGTCTCGCACCAGTGACGGAGGGCAAAGTGACCCCATCTTGGTCAGGCCTGACTACGTGGAGATGGCCGTCATCCCCACGATGGGCTAGTGCCGATGGGTCACTGCGACGGCGTCGGCTGCTCCGACGTGCGAGTGCTGCGCGATCCGGCCCCTCGTCGACACGCATCGTGACGAGGGGTCTGCACTGCGTGAGCAGGACCGCCAGGTGGGCTGCTGCGGTGTGGTCCGGGTCACGGCTCGTCAACGTCCGGCGTGACCGTCGGCGCGAGGAACCTCGTCAGCGACTGGGGCAGCACGTCGGTCAGCGAGCGCAGGGTCGACTCGTAGGCGACCTCCTCGACCTGCCGCTCGAGGATGGCCTCGAGGCGGTCGAGGTCCAGGGCCGTGCCGGGGGCGTCGTCGTGGTCGCCGTCGGTCGCCATCAGTGGGCCTCCGCCGGGACCGCCGGCCGGGGCACGTCCGCCATCGCGGTCAGCTGCTCGCGCACGCGCAGCAGTCCCTTGCTCGCCAGCTCGCGGTTCACCGTGACGGCGGACTCGATCTCGGCGGCCAGCTCGGCGAAGGCGACCCGGAGGTTGTCGAACACCCGTGGCCACGGGCCGTCGGTCGACCGCACGAGTGCGTCCAGCGACAGCTGCGACTCCGGTACCCCGAGCGTCTCGGCGAGCTCCTGCAGCGTGCAGCTGCGGAGCAGTTCGATCTCGCGCAGCCGGTCGACCTCCACCTGGACCTCGTCCATCGCGCGGGTCACGAAGCGGTGCTCGTCGGCCTCCAGCAGGAGCCGTGCACAGGTGAGTCGGTAGAGCAGCTGCTCGACGACGAGCCGCTCCTCCCAGAGCGTCTCGGCGAGTCGCTGCAGGACCTTGGGGGGCGGCGTGGTGGGCATGCCGCACCCGTCGGCCCGACGTCCCGTCACTTGAGCGACGGAGGGTCGACAGCAGCCGTCCGTGGGTGCCGACGAGCGCCGGCGACGGTGGCTCGTGCGGCGACAGCGCGTCGGCCGGACGCTGCCCGTTCGCTCCTGCGCGACCGGAGCGTCTTCGTATACTCGTCGGCGATGGAACACGCCATCACCATGTGCGGGAGCGATGCGACGATGGGTCTCTCCGAGCAGGAGCGCAAGATCTTCTCCGAGATCGAGCAGCAACTGACCGAGGAAGATCCGCGGTTCGTCACGAAGGCCCGTCGGAACACCGTCGAGGGCCGTCGGGGTCGACGACTGCGGATCGCGTTCGCGGCGCTCGCACTGGGGTTCGTCCTGCTCCTCGGGCTCGTCGTGAGCCAGTGGTTCGGGATCGTCGGCTTCGGCCTGATGTTCGGTGGCGTCGTGCTCGGTGCGAACGAGCTGCAGGGCGTCGACGGCGACCTCTCCCAGCGCGTCCGCTCGCTGCTCGCCCGGGGTGACGGCGAGGACTGACGAGCCGCTCGGCGGTCAGGCGCCGGTGCGCTCACGCACGCGGTCGACGAGGTCCCGTGTGCGGTCGGCCACGAACTCGGCCGGGACACGGACGGGCGCGAGCAGTCGGGTGCCCCGGTCCGCCGAGGACTCCAGCTCGTGCACGAGCTGGTCCGCCAGCCGCGCGGCCCTCGCGCCGTCCACGGTGGCACCGACCGGAGCGAATGCCGCCTGCTGTCCCAGTGCCGCGAGCGCGGCCGCAGCCGCGGGGTCGCAGCGGTCCTCGCTCGCCAGTCGGTGCAGGACCTCCGCGGTCGTCTCGCTGTCGCGGCGACCGACCCCGAGCCGGGCTGCGACGTGCAGGACCCGCCGCTGTGCCGTCAGGGCGGCGGCGCGGCCGGTCATCTCCGGCTCGCCGCGACGGCGCAGCAGCGCCGTGACGGCGCCGACGGCCCCGAGGGCCAGCGCGGCCGCCCCCCACCGCAGCCAGCCGGCATCCTCGCTGCCGCTCGCACCGGGGTCACTGGTCGCGGGGTCCGGCAGGCCCGGGTCGGGCAGGTCAGGCGTGTCGGGCACCGGCTGCGAGTCCGGGAGGTCGGCCAGCAGGTCCTCGGCCTCCTCGGGCAGCAGCTCCGGGTCGAGGTTCTCCTCGTCCGGGGCCAGCGTCGTGCCGTCCGCGCGGGGCGTCGGGTCGAACTTGATCCAGCCCTGACCCGGGAACAGGACCTCGACCCAGGCGTGGGCGTCGCTGGTGGAGACCTCGTAGATCCCACGCTCCTCGCCACCATCGGGGTCCGGCGGCACGACGAGGTCGCCCGGCAGGAACCCGACCGCGACCCGGGCCGGGATGCCGGAGGCCCGCAGCATGACGGCCATCGCGGTCGCGAAGTACTCGCAGTAGCCGGTCCGGGTGTCGAAGACGAAGGCCTCGAGCGGGTTCGGCCCCCGCAGCGGTTCGATGCCGTCCAGGGCGTAGTCGAAGCCCCCCGAGGTCGTGAACCAGTACTGCAGGGCGAGGGCGCGGTCGACGGTCGACAGCGCACCGGTGGCGTCGTAGACCTCCTGGGCCTCGTCGGCGTAGCGGGTCCAGCGGTCGGCGCCGCCGGGCAGCGCCAGCCACGGTGCGACCTCGGCCGGGTCGGGCTCGGCCGCGCGCAGGTCGGAGATCGTCGGGTCGGGGATCGCGGCGACCACCTGGTAGCGCAGGCCCGGCACGACGCCGGTGCGCAGCGTCCCGCCCAGCTCGTTCTCGCTGAGCTCCCCGGTGGCGAGGAAGCCGCCGACGCGTGACCACACCATGTCGTCGGCCGCGTCCCCGTTGACCTGGACCGGTTGGTAGGGGACAGGGACGTAGATGTTCTCGAGGTCGATGACCTCGACGTCGACGACGGTGGGGTCGCTGCTGGCGATCGCGGTCTCGAAGGGCAGCTCACGGTCACCCGCGTACAGCTCTGACTGGTCGGGGACGAACGAGCTGCTCCCTGGCGGCCCCAGCCGCCAGGTGTTGGCGTCGAACGTGTCGAGGGCGGCCAGACGGAGGTAGACGCGCCGGTCCGCCGCGACGCGCAGCACGGTGCGGTCGACGGGCAGCGTGAGCCGGTCGCCGATGTCGACGATCGGCTGGTAGCCGCGCGGGTCGCCGGTGCCGCCGAGGTCGAGGACGGCCGGCTGGCCGTAGCCGGGCAGCAGCCACGGCGCGAGGGCCCCCAGGGCGACCGCGGCCACGGCGAGCGAGGTGCCGGCCACGGTGATGCGTGGGGCGATCCGCTCCCGGGCCCAGCCGGCGAGGTCGGCGTCGGACTCCAGCAGCAGGAGCAGTGTCGCGCCCAGCAGGAACGGCACGGCCACGCTCGGTGCCGGCTGCGTCGGCTGCGGCATCGCCAGTGGGACGACCCACAGGGCGGCGGCGGCGATCAGCGCGATCCCCGGGCGTCGCAGCCGGACCGTCAGCTCGTGGGTCGTGAACGCCACCACCCAGGTGGCGAGCGTGACGAGGAAGACGAGCTCGGGGAGTGGGTCGGTCGGGGCGGGCTGGTCGCGAAGCGCCACGAGCGCGTCGGCGAAGAGCTGCCGCGCGGCGGCGAACTCGGCGCTGCCGGGGATGAGCGGCCCGGCCGGCAGGTGCACGACGTAGGTGAAGACGACCAGGCCGACGGCGGACAGCAGCAGCGAGCCGAGCGCCGGCAGGCCGGCGCGGCGGGCGCCCGCCGCGGTGACGACCGCCAGCGTCGCGGCTGCCACGGTCGGTCGCACCCAGGTCGGCTCGAGGAACACGCGGGTCAGCGTGTAGCTGGCGCCGAGCACGGCGAGCAGGACCAGGACCGCCACGGTCAGTTCGCGTCGTGCCGTGCTCGTCATCGCATCGCCCCCACGGTGGGGCGGCCGCCGGCGAGGAGCTCACGCCAGCGGGCGCCGATGTCCGCCTGTGGTCCCAGCACCGTGACACGCCACCCCGCCGACTGCAACGCACGGGCGGTGGGGCCGGGTTCCGGACCCTCGCGTCGACCCCGACCGTGCGCCTCGGCGTCGACGAGCAGCGCGACGCGGACCGAGGCCGCACGGCCCGCCCGGACCATGGCCCGCAGCAGCGTGGGCTCGGGGACGCAGACGACGGCGACCAGCAGGCCGGCGCCGCCGGTCGTGGTGGCCAGCTGCTGCCAGACCGTCGCGAGGTCCGTGTCGGGGGACGGGGTCACCCGCGCGATCTGCTCGAGCGTCTGCTCCCACGGCAGGGGCCGTGGACGGGCCCGCAGCGAACCGGTCACCAGCGCGGCGTCGAAGCCGCGTTCGGCGACGTGGTAGCAGACCGAGGCTGCTGCGGACGCGGCGGTCTCAAGCGAGTGCCCGGGTCCGCTGCCGCGGTGGGCGGCGGCCCTGGTGTCGAGCACGAGCGTCGCGTCGGGACGCTGCGGTGACTCGTCCTGGCGGACCATCAGCTGGCCACGGTGCGCGGTCGTGCCCCAGTGCACCTTGCGCAGGTCGTCACCCTGCACGTACTCGCGCACGGTGGCGAGCTCGTCGCCGGTCGCGCCGGGACGGGGGCGCGACGCGCCGCCGGTGCCGGTGAGTCCCCGCAGCGGCAGGCCCGTCGCCAGTCGGTGCACCGGTGGGTAGACGACCAGCCTGTCGGTGCCGCCGAGCAGCTGCCGACGTCGCGCGACGCCGAACGGGTCGCGCAGGGCCACCTCCACGGGTCCGAGCTCGTGGACGCCGCGCTGCGCGCCCACGACCTCGTAGCGCAGGCGCGCGGCGCCGCCCGGCCGCAGCGGTGCGAGCACGAAGCCGGGCGACGCGGGCAGGACGTCGGGCACCACGTCACGCACCCCGAGCAGGGTCGTCGACAGGCGACCGGTGTTGCGGATCGTCAGCTCGACGCCGGCCCGGGCGTCGTGGAACAGCCGCCCGGGGGCGATGCGGCGTGAGGTCTGCAACGTCGCCGACGACAGCAGGACCCAGCACCACCCGATGACCACGACGGCGAGGGCCGTGACGGCCGCGGCCCACAACGGCGTGACGCCCAGCAGGCGGCCCGCGCCCCAGCAGACGACGGCGGTGACGAGCAGCCCGACCCCGCGGGGCGTCAGCACCCGCAGGGCTGCCGGGAGGCGCTCCAGCAGCGTCACTCGGTCGGTGCCGGGACGCCGTCGAGGACCTCCTCGACGACGTTCAGCGGGTCGCGGTCGGCGAGCTGGGCGTCGGGCCGCAGGATCAGGCGGTGCGGCAGGACGTGGCGGCCGAGCACCTTGACGTCGTCGGGCACGACGTAGTCGCGGCGCTCCAGCGCGGCCCATGCGCGGCACGCACGCAGCAGCGCCAGCGAGGCGCGCGGCGAGGCACCGAGCTCCACCTCCGGGTGCGACCGCGTGGCCCGGCACACCGCGACGATGTAGCGCTCGACCGAGGGCGCGACGTGGACGGTCCGGACGGCGACGGCTGCCTGCGCGATCCGGTCGGCGTCGGTGACGGGCGTCAGCGTGGTGAGCGGGTCGCCCTTGCCGTGGGTGCGCAGCACGTCGAGCTCGGACTCGACGTCCGGGTAGCCGATGGACAGTCGCATCA
>CAYMGL010000164.1:0-6233 GCA_964389945.1 uncultured Actinomycetota bacterium | reverse complement strand
CGGTAGCCGGTGTCGACGTCGAACTTCTCGATGGCGTCCATCAGCCCGAACATCCCGTAGGACGTCAGGTCGCCGCGGTCGACGTTGGACGGCATGCCGACCGCCATGCGTCCCGCCACGTACTTCACCAGCGGTGCGTAGCGCAGGATGAGGCGCTCACGCGTCGCAGCCGTGGGCGCGTCGCGGTACGAGCGCCACAGGCGCTCCTCCTCCGCGTCCACACGAGCTCCCGGTCGGGTTCCGTCGGCGAGGCTAGCGATGTGTCAGGCGTCGGCAGTGGTTGGGGCACGCGCAAGTCGGATGCCCTCCGCCGACGCAGCCACCACACCGGCGACGCGAGCCCGCGTGACCGCCGCCAGGACGTTCCCGACACCGACGCCTGCTCGTGCCGCGACCTCGTCCGGCCGCAGCGGTCGCGGCCACGCGTCCGCGAGGACACGCGCGACCGGTGCGGGGAGCACCGACGGGCCCTGCCCGGCGGACCCGGCGGCGGACGGGTCGCCCACGGCCACCGCGCCCAGCACCCGCAGCAGGTCGTCGGGTGACGTGCACGGCGTCGCCCCCTCCGCGAGCAGGCGGTGCGGTGCCGCCGACCCGGGTGCGCGCACGTCGCCGGGGACGGCGAGCACCTCCACCCCGATGTCCGCCGCGTCGCCCGCGGTGACGAGCGAGCCGCTCGTCGGGCCGCCCTCGACCACGACCACGGCGTCGACGAGTGCCGCGACGAGACGATTGCGCGCGCGGACGTGCTGGGGGCGGGGCTGCGTGCCAGGCAGCAGCTCGCTGACGAGCGCGCCACCGCCGGCCAGCACGCGACCGAACAGCCCGTCCGCCCGGGCGTGGGGTCGCGGGTAGGGCACGTCGTGCCCGCACCCCAGGACGACGGTCGTGCCATCACCTGCCGTCGCGTCGTGTGCCGCGTGGTCGATGCCGACCGCGCCACCGCTGACCACCGTGATCCCCGCCGCGGCAGCCGCCTCGGCGAGCCATGCCGCGACACCGGTGCCGTACGGCGTGGCTCGGCGCGCGCCCACCACGGCGACGGCGGGGCCCGCCGGCAGCGTCGGCGGACCGCGCCACGCCAGCCACGGTGGTGGCGCGGCACACCTGCGCAGCCGCTGCGGCCAGGCCGGGTCGTCGCGCAGGGCGGCACGGACCCCCAGCCGTCGCCACACCGCCAGGGTCGCCTCGGCCGCCCGTCGCTGGTCGACCGATGCGTCCGGCAGCAGGTCGAGCGCCAGCGGGGCGAGCAGCCCGTCGTCCGTTGCTGCCGCCCGGAGCACGCGCCGGCCCGCGGCGTCGTGGCCGAGTGCCACGACGTGGGCGAGCGCCCCGGGGTCGGTCCCCGCTGCCGCCACCTCGTCCCAGGTCATGCGGGTGCCAGGCGGTAGGCCGCAGCCTCGTCGACGTGCTCGTCGGCGACGAGCACGACCTCGTCGAGGTCGGCGATCGTGCGTGCGACCCGCAGGCAGCGCTCGACACCACGCGCGGACCAACCGAGCTCGTCGGCGATGCGTGCGACCCGGCGCCGCACCCCGGCTGGGACGTGCCGGCGCAGGCACCGCCAGGGCACGCGTCCCGTCACGTCGCCGTCCCGGTCGACGGCAACGGCACGGGCGGTGGCGACGCGGGCGGCCACGACGGCCGTCGGCTCACCGGGTGGGAGCTCGACCAGTTCGGCAGCACGGACGCGCTCGAGCTCGACCTGCAGGTCGATCCGGTCGAGGAGCGGCCCGGACAGCCGGCCCCGGTAGCGGGCCACCTGGTCCGGTCGGCAGCGGCACGCACGGTCCGACCGGCCGAGGTCCCCGCACGGGCACGGGTTCGTCGCGGCCACCAGTTGGACCCGGGCCGGGTAGCGGACGGTGCCGGCCGCCCGCGTGAGCGCCACCGTCCCGGCCTCGAGCGGCTCACGCAGCCCGTCCAGCACGTGTCGCGGCACCTCGAGCAGCTCGTCGAGGAACAGCACCCCGTTGTGGGCACACGAGATCGCCCCGGGCCGCGGGGTGCCACTGCCCCCACCGAGCAGACCAGCGCCGGACGTGGTGTGGTGGGGTGCGCGGAACGGGGGACGCAGCTCGAGCGGTGCGTCGGGGTCCCGCTCCCCCGCCGCCGAGAGCACCGCGGCGCTCTGGAGGGCGTCCTCCAGCGCCAACGGGGGCAGCAGCCCCGGCAGCCTGGAGGCCAACATGGTCTTGCCGCAGCCCGGCGGGCCGGCCAGCAGCAGGTGGTGGCCGCCGGCGGCTGCCAGCTCGACGGCCCGTCGGCCGAGCGCCTGCCCGCGCACGTCCACGAGGTCGACGTCGTGGCTGCTGACGACCGGCGGTGGCGGCTGCACCGCGCGTGGGGTCAGGCCGTCACGCAGCACGGCCACGAGCTCGCCGAGGTCGAGGACCGGCACCAGCTCGACGTCGACGAGCGCTGCCTCGGCCGCGCCGTCGCGCGGCACCACGACGCGCTGCGCGCCGTGTCGTGCGGCCGCGGCGACGAGCGGCAGCAGCCCCGGCACCGGCCGCAGGGTCCCGTCGAGGCCGACCTCCCCCACCGCCGCCAGCCCGGCCAGTCGTTCCACCGGCACGGTGCCGGTGGCGGCGAGGACCGCCGTCGCCACGGCCACGTCGAACCCCCCGCCGGCCTTGCGCAGCGCCGCCGGTGCGAGGTTCACGACGACCTTCGAGTCCGGCCAGGGCAGCTGCAGCCGGTGGAAGGCGGCACGGATGCGGTCGGCTGCCTCGCGCACGGCCGCGTCGGGCAACCCGATCAGTCGGAGCCCGGGCAGCCCCTGGCCGGTCGACGCCTCGACGCGGACGGGATGGGCTGCGAGGCCGGTCAGGGACACGGCGGCGACGGCGGCGTGCATCAGAACGCCCCCGGCACGTGGGTGAGCCGACCCGGTCCCGACGGCGGCAGGAGGAGACCGACCACGTCGAAGCGCACCCTGCGACAGGGCAGGTCCTCGTCGCGCAGGAACAGCGCCGTCAGCGATCGGATCCGGGCCTGCTTGCGCGGTGTCACGGCGACGAGCGGGCCGCCCTGCCGCAGCGACCGGCGGGCCTTGACCTCCACGACGACCACGAGTCCCCGGTCGTGGTCGACGGCCACGACGTCGAGCTCGCCGCGGACGTCGCCGTGCCGTCGCGACCAGTTGCGCACGACGACGTCGAGCCGGTCGTCGTCCTCGAGGTGGGTCACCGCGAGCTGTTCCCCGAGCGGCCCGGTGGGCCCCCGGCGCGGGGTCGGCAGGTCGATCTGGTGTCGTTGCATGCCCTGGGTTCTACGGGCATGCGGTCGCTGCCGACGGACCGTGCGGCGTCCGCCTGTGGAGAACCGGGGGTCAGCCGATGACGCCGAAGCCCCAGAGCAGGGCCGGGATCAGGATCACGGCGAAGACGACGAGCAGGATGATGTCGTTCCACTTGCCGTCGCGGTAGCGCCGGGTCGAGTTGAAGCCCATGGTCAGCGCTCCTCGATGAACGGCGGCAGCTCGTGGTCGTCGTGGTCGAGCTCCTCGATGTTCACGTCGCGGAACGTGAGCACGCGGACCGACTTGATGAACCGCGCCGGGCGGTACATGTCCCACACCCAGGCGTCGTCGATCTCGAGCTCGAACCACTGGTCACCGGGGGCGCCGCGCGGGTGCACCTCGACACCGTTGCAGAGGTAGAAACGACGCTCGGTCTCGACCACGTAGGTGAACATCCGCACCACGTCGCGGTACTCGCGGTACAGCCCCATCTCGAGGTCGTGCTCGTACGCGTCGAGCTCGTCCTCCATGCTGCTGCACCTCCTGTGACCGGCTCCGCACGGTACCGCTGGCGGTGGGGCCGGCGGGCGTCCGGTCCGGCGGTCAGACGGCCAGCCGGGTCTGGCGGAGGGCGGCGATGGGTTCCCAGCTGTGTCGGTGCCAGGGGCACGCGCCCACCTCGTCGAGGGCGTCCACGTGGGCGGGCGCCGGGTAGCCCTTGTTGCTCTCGAACTCGTACGCAGGGTGCTCCTCGGCGACCTGGCACATCAACCGGTCGCGCGTGACCTTGGCCATGACCGAGGCGGCGGCGATCGAGGCGCTGTACGCGTCGCCGTACACGATCCGCTCGGAGGGGATCCCGTAGTGGGACAGGAAGTCCCAGTTGCCGTCGAGCAGCAGGACGTCGGGCCGGACCGGCAGCGCGTCCACGGCACGGGCCG
Organism: uncultured Actinomycetota bacterium; assembly: GCA_964389945.1. Lineage (GTDB taxonomy): Bacteria > Actinomycetota > Nitriliruptoria > Nitriliruptorales > Nitriliruptoraceae > JBFGFG01. The sequence continues at coordinate 2,048 of CAYMGL010000164.1, read as the reverse complement.
CGGCGAGCCGGATCGCGTCGGACATGCCGAACCGGTCGATCTCGTGGTTGCTGGCGTGGCCGACCCCGATCCCGAGGGCGAAGCCCCGCAGCCGCTCGAAGAGCTCCTCACGGCGCTGCTCGTCGAGCTGCTTCGAGTCGCGCAGCTTGTAGATCCGACGGTCGCTGGGCAGCACGACGGCGGCGTACGTGACCGGTCCGGCCCACGCCCCGCGACCCACCTCGTCGACACCGGCGACCAGCAGGTCCTGGTCCCAGTACCGCTGCTCGTGCTTGATGCCCGGCACGTCCGGCAGGCGGATGGTGCGCCCCGAGCTGGTGCGCTTGACGTTCTTGCGCTTCGTGACCGGCAGCCCCATGACGGTGACCGTCCTCAGCTGTCGTCGGCGGTCTCGTCCACGTCGAGGCGGACGGCCTGCCGCGGGATGTCGAGGTCACCGATGCCGTGGTCGCCGAGCCCGCCGGCGTGGTCGAACGGCCACAGCACGAACGCCGCGCGCCCGACCACGTGGTCCATCTCGATGTAGCCGAGGCCGAACCTGGAGTCGGCCGAGTTCGGTCGGTTGTCACCGAGCACGAACAGCCGGTCCGCCGGCACCTCGAAGGGCCCGAACGACCGGTCGTCGGTGTTGACGACGTAGGGCTCGTCGAGCTCGACGCCGTTCACGCTGACCACGCCGTCCTCGATCAGCACGGTGTCGCCGGGCAGGCCGATCACGCGCTTGACGTAGTCGCGCGCGTCCGCCGGGATGACGCCGAGGAAGCGGCCGACCGCGGTCACGACCTCGTCGAAGCCGCCGTCGCCCTCCGCGGGCAGCTCGTCGCCGGCGAAGACGATGACCTCACCACGAGCGGGCTCGCGGAACAGGTAGCTGATCTTCTCGACGACCATCCGGTCCTGCTCCTCCAGCGTCGGAACCATCGAGCTGGAGGGGATGTAGAACACCTGCACGACGAACGTGCGCAGGAGGAACGCGAGCAGGAGCGCCACCAGCAGCAGCACGGGCAGTTCGCGCAGGAACGAGAGGAACGAGTCCTCGTCCCGTCGGGAAGCAGGCGATGCACTCACGTGGTCATCCTGACCAGTCGGGTGGCCCTCCGGGACGCCGGGGGGACCGCCCGAGCGTAACGAGCGGTGACAGACGGGACCGCGAGGCCCCGAACGTCACACGTCGTCGCGCTTCTCCTTGATGCGCGCCTTCTTGCCCTGGCGCTCACGGAGGTAGTAGAGCTTCGCGCGCCGCACCTTGCCGCGACGGGTCACCTCGATGTTCTCCACGATCGGGCTGTGCACCGGGAAGATGCGCTCGACGCCGACGCCGAAGCTGATCTTGCGGACCGTGAAGGTCTCGCGCAGGCCGCCGCCCTGACGGGCGATGACGACGCCCTCGAAGACCTGGATGCGGGAGCGCGTGCCCTCGATGACGCGCACGTCGACCTTGACGTTGTCACCGGGACGGAAGTCCGGGACGTCGTCCTTCATGCGGGCCTTCTCGACCACGTCGAGGCGGTTCATGGTGTGTCCTTCGGGCAGGGCGCACTGCGGGCGCCAGGGGGAGGGCCTCGGAACCGAGAGAGGACGCAGACGTTCGTCACGGAAGGGCCCGGGAACTGCTGACGGGGAGGACCCGGACAGCCGGACGCGAGCCTGCACGGCTCGCGCGACCTCTGAGAGTACGACGCCGTGCGCAGACCGGCAAACGGGCGCGTGCAGCGCGCGCCCCCCTCGTGGAGTCGGCGCTCAGTCGAGGAGGTCGGGGCGGCGCTCGGCGGTGAGGCGGCGGGCCTGCTCGAGGCGCCAGGCGTCGACGGCGCCGTGGTCGCCCGACGTGAGGACGTCCGGGACGCCCTCGCCGCGCCACTCGGCCGGCCGCGTGTACTGCGGGTGCTCGAGGAGGCCGTGCTGCCCGAAGGACTCCTCGACCGGCGACGCGTCGTTGCCCATCACGCCCGGCACGAGTCGGCTGACGGCCTCGATCACCACCAGCGCGGCGACCTCGCCACCCCACACGACGTAGTCACCGATCGAGACCTCGTCGGTCGCGACGA
>CAYMGL010000163.1:0-6267 GCA_964389945.1 uncultured Actinomycetota bacterium | reverse complement strand
TGTACTGGGCGATCATGTGGCCGGAGTCGACGCCGGGGTCGTGCGCGAGGAAGGGCGGCAGGCCCTGGTTGCGCGAGGTGTCGAGGAAGCGGTCGGTACGACGTTCGGCGATCGAGGCCACGTCGGCCACGGGGATGGCCAGCATGTCGAGGACGTGCGCGACCGGCGCCCCGTGGAAGTTGCCGTTGGACACGACGCGGCCGTCGGTGGTCACGACCGGGTTGTCGATCGCTGCGGCCAGCTCGCGCCCGGCGACCGTGTGGCCGTGGGCGACGGTGTCGCGGGCCGCACCGTGCACCTGCGGCGTGCAGCGCAGCGAGTAGGCGTCCTGCACCCGCAGGTCGTCGGGGTGCTTGTGCGACGCGACGATCGGGGAGTCGGCCAGCAGGCGGCGGAGGTTGGCCGCCGACGCCTGCTGCCCCGGGTGGGGGCGCAGCGCCATGAGGTCCGCGGCGAACGCCGCGTCCGTGCCGAGCAGGCCCTCGACGCTCATCGCGGCGGCGACGTCGGCGACCCGCAGCAGGTGGTCGAGGTCGTGCAGGGCGAGTGCGAGCATCCCGAGCATCCCGTCGGTGCCGTTGATCAGCGCGAGGCCCTCCTTGGCCTGCAGCGTGACCGGGGCGATGCCGTGGGCGGCCAGGGCCTCGGCGGCCGGGCGGACCGTGCCGTCGGTGTCGACGACCTCGCCCTCGCCGGTCAGGGCGACGGCGACGTGCGAGAGCGGGGCGAGGTCGCCGGAGCACCCCAGTGACCCGTACTCGCGCACGACGGGCGTCACGCCGGCGTCCAGCAGGCTCGCGAGGGTCTCGGCGACGACGGGACGGACCCCCGTGTGGCCCGACACGAGCGTCTTCAGGCGCAGCAGCATCATGGCGCGCACGACCTCGGGCTCGACCATCGGTCCCGAGCCCGCGGCGTGCGACCGGACGACAGACTGCTGCAGCTGCTCGCGTCGGTCGACCGGGATCTGCGTCGTGGCGAGCGCGCCGAAGCCGGTCGAGATGCCGTACGCCGGCTCGGGGCTGGCCGCGAGGTGCTCGACGACGTCGCGGGCCTTGGCCGTGCGGTCGAGCACGCCGGGCGCGAGCTCGACGGCGGCGCCGTGGCGTGCGACGGCGACGACGTCGTCGACGGTGGGCGGGGTGCTGGTGAGGGTGATGTGTGCCATGCCTGCAGCATGTCGCCGAGCGCCGCCGCTGGTGGCCCGCCCGACCGCAGTACTGTCTCGGATACGAGACAAGGCGACGCATGGCACAGGTCCCCGCAGCCGCTCGCACCATCGCGGTGCTGCGCCACCTCGCGGCGCAGTCACGTCCGGTCCCCGCCGCGGCCATCGCGCGGGACCTCGACCTGCCCCGTTCGAGCACCTACCACCTGCTGGGCGAACTCGAGGCCGCACGGTTCGTCACCCACCTCCCGGAGGACCGGACGTGGGCGCTCGGCCCGGGAGCCTTCGAGCTCGGACAGGCCTACCTCCACGCGCGGCCGTTGGCGCGCCTCGCCCGCCCGGTGCTGCACCGGCTGGCGCACGACACCGGCATCCCCGCCCACCTGGCGGTGCTGGACGGCCGCGAGGTGGTCTACCTCGTCACCGAGCGCCCACCGCAGGCGCCACCGCTGGTCGTGGACGTCGGTGTCCGCCTGCCCGCCCACCTGACCGCCAGCGGCCGCGCCCTGCTGGCCGACCAACCCATCGCCCAGGTGCGCGCGAGCTTCCCCGACCGCGCGTCGCTGCCGTTGCGGACCGACGTCGGGCCGCGGACCCCGACCGAGCTGCGACGCCTGCTCGAGCGGGTGCGGGCCGACGGCGTCGGGCGTGAGGACGGGGAGATCGACCTGCGGCTGGCCTCCGTCGCGGTCACCGCGCGTGACCACGCCGGGCGTGCGGAGGCGGCGGTGACCCTCACGTTCGTCGGGGCGGACCACGACGACGACGCCCGCCAACGGCTGGCGGGCCTGGCGGCCGACGCCGCTCAGCAGCTCACCGCGAGGCTGGGCGGCTGACGGGGCTGCCGACGAGCAGCTCGTCGAGGGCTGAGGTCCCTGTCGCCGGGCCCCGCTGGTTCGTAGGGTGGAAGGTGCCGAGTGGGAGGACGCCCAATGGTGAGCGCGGTCCACGAGCTGCTGGACGAACGGGGCATCGAGTACGAGGTCCACGACCACGAGCGGGCGGTGTCCGCCAGTCGGCTCGCGGAGGTCGAGGGGGTCACCGGGTGGGACGTGGCCAAGCCGGTGCTGCTCGACGTCGGTGGCGAGCTCGCCATGGTCGTCGTGCCCGGGCCGGCGCACGTCGACCTCGACAAGGTCAGCGAACTGCTCGGCCACAACGTGGTGAGCCTGGCTGACGAGGCGGACTTCGCCGATCGCTTCCCCGAGGCGGAGACCGGCGCGGAGGCACCCTTCGGCAACCTCTGGGGGATCCCGGTGTTCCTCGACGAGCGGCTCCGGGCTCGCGACCAGATGGTGTGCCGGGACGGGTCACACACCAGGACGATCACCCTGCTGACCCGGGACTACGTCGAGGTCGTCCGCCCCGAGATCGTCGACGTGGCAGCGGGCTGAACGGCAGGGCTGCCATTGGCCACGAACGCGTGCCCGTGCGACGGGGAGGGACACGACCCGGTGCTGGTCGTCGTCACCGGCGGCCCGGGGGCAGGCAAGACCGCCGTGCTCGAACTGGCCCGGCGCACGCTGTGCGAGCACGTGGCCGTCCTGCCCGAGGCCGCGGGCATCGTCTACGGCGGTGGGTTCCCGCGGCGGCCGAGCGATCCCGGACGCCGGGCGGTCCAGCGCGTCATCTGGCACACCCAGCGGCAGCTCGAGTGGCTCGAGCAGGAGCAGGGCACGGCCGCGCTCGTCCTGTGTGACCGCAGCACCGTGGACGGCCTCGCGTACTGGCCGGCCGACCCCGGCGAGCTGCTGGCCGAGATGGGCACCGACCACCGCGCCGAGATGGCGCGGTACGCCGCCGTGGTCCACCTGCGGACCCCCGACCTCGCCCACGGCTACAACCACGCCAACCCGTTGCGGACCGAGGACGACCGCAGCGCCCGCGCGATCGACGACCGCATCCTCGAGCTCTGGGCCGGTCACCACGACCGGACGGTCGTCGACGAGCAGGACGACTTCGCGGCGAAGGCCGAGCAGGCGATGCGGGTGCTGCGCGCCCACGTCCCGGCGTGCTGTGCGCAACGCCCCTGACCAGCTCGCGCGACCGCGCCCGGCACACTCGGCGTCGACCCGGAGGCTTCGATGACGACCCTGCGCGAGCGCGCCCGACACGTGATCTTCGAGGCGGACACGCCTGCCGGCAAGACCTTCGACGTCGTCCTGCTCGTGCTGATCGTCGGCAGCGTGCTGCTGGTCATGCTCGAGAGCGTCGAGTCGGTCCGGGCCGAGCACCGCACGACGCTGCTCGTGCTGGAGTGGGTCGTGACCGGGATCTTCGCCGTGGAGTACGCGGCGCGACTCTGGACGTCCGAGGACCCGGGTCGGTACGCCCGCAGCTTCTACGGCGTCATCGACCTGCTGGCGATCCTGCCGATGTTCATCGGGCTCGTCGTGCCCGGGGCGCAGTCGCTGCTCGTGGTGCGGTCGCTGCGCCTGCTGCGCGTGTTCCGCGTGTTCAAGATGGCCCACTGGCTCCGCCAGGCGAACTACCTCCTCGACGCCGTGCAGGCGAGTGCGCAGAAGATCCTGGTGTTCCTGCTGACCGTCCTGCTGATCAACGTGGTCGTCGGCTCGACCATGTACGTCATCGAGGGCGCCGAGAACGGGTTCGACTCGATGTTCCGCGGGGTGTACTGGTCGATCGTGACGATGAGCACCGTCGGCTTCGGTGACATCGCGCCACGCACGGCACCGGGACAGGTCCTCGCCTCGGCGCTGATGATCCTCGGCTACTCGGTGATCGCCGTGCCCACCGGCATCGTCTCGGCCGAGGTCGCCCAGGCCCGGCGTGACGGCACGACGCCGGCGTGTCCCACGTGCGGCCACGTCCCGTCGCCGGCTGCCCGCTTCTGCGAACGGTGCGGCACCGACGTGGTGCCCACCTGACCGGGCCCGTCAGCGCGCGCGGGCCCAGTCCTCGAGCGCCGACAGCAGCGAACCGGTGCGGTGACGCGGCGGCACGAGGCCGACGGCGAACCCGTGCTCGCCGGCCGCGGCCGCCGTGACCGCGCCGATCGCCGCGAGGACGACACCGTCGTCGAACGCGGCGCGCAGGTCGTCGAGCAGGTCGTGGCGAGCGGCGATCGTCGCGAGGTTGTCGGTCGCGATGGCCGAGGTGCTCACGACGACGTCGAGCTCGCGGGCCACCGCCGCAGCGACCAGCGCCCGGGCCGCTGCGTCGTTCCTCGGGACGCCGGTCCGGTACGGGCGCACCACCTGCATGGTCGCGCCCACCTCGGCCACGAGGTCCTCGTAGTCGGACCGGGTCCGGGCCGAGTACTGGACGACGAGGTGGTCGGCAGGGGCCACGTGCCCACGCAGCCACGCCGCCATCGACGCATCCGTCTCGTCGTCGGACACGGCGTCCTGGACCACCCCGATCCCGCGCAGGCCGCCGACGGCCTTGGCGCCGCGAGCCACCACGCGGCGGCCCCCCAGCCACGCCACGAGGTCGTCGCGCAGCTCGTGCCGGTCCGCGCAGGCGGCCAGCAGGCGGACGCCCATCCCGGTGTTGGCGACGAACCAGTCCGCGTCCGACGCGAGCAGCTCGCGCAGCTGCGGCAACAGCTCGCCGTCCGGGGTGGGCTGGTCCGGCTCGATGGTCGGTCCGTGCAGCGCGGTGCCGCCGCGGCGTTCGACGGCGGCGCACAGCTCGGGCCCCTTGCGTGCGCCGGTGACCCCGACGCGCACGCCGTCCAGCGGACCCGGGGACGGCATCGTCAGTAGCGGACGGTCGTGGGGTCGATCCGGTCGGCCCAGGCGACCAGGGCACCGTTGACGTTCCAGGCGTCGACGCCCTGCTCCCGCAGCAGCGCCACGGCCTTGCCGCCGCGCCAGCCGGCCCGGCAGTGGACCAGGACGCGGGTGTCGGTGGGGACCTCGTCGATGCGGTCGGGCAGCTGCGCCAGCGGCAGCAGTGTCCCGCCGAGGTTGACCGTCTCGTACTCGGACTCCTCGCGGACGTCGAGCACGAGCACGTCGTCGCTGTCGCGCAGCTCGGCGAACTCCTCGACGCTGATGTCCCAGGCGGACTGGCCCGGTGCGCGCGACCCACCGAGGCGCTCGACCAGGTCGGCGGCGGTGACGCTGGTGCCGGCGTCCGCCCGGACGGCCGGTGCCCGTCGCGGGTCGTCGCCGTCGACGGACCAGGCGTCGGGTGCCGTGCCCCAGGCGGCGTCGAACGCCGGCGCCAGCGCGGCGCCGAGTGCCTCGGGGGCCGCGTCGCCCAGCTCGGCCGCGAGGGCGCGGTCCAGCAGCGTGACCGTGGCGCTGCCGAGGTCGGCGTCCACCGTCAGCGTGCCGTCGTACGCGAAGGCCGCGACGGCGACGCCGGCCATGCGCAGCAGGTCGGTCAGCTGGGTCGCGGCAGCAGCGTCCGAGCGCTTGCGGACCAGCACGAGGGCGTCGTGCTCGAGGCCGAGGTCGACGTCGTGGCCGACGAGCAGCACGCCCGGCCCCTGCGGGACGTGCCGGTAGTCGGCGACGTCGAGCAGCGCGCCCTCGAGCCAGCCGCGCTGCAGGCAGCGGTGGAACACGGCGATGGCGGGCTCCAGGTCGTCGATGCGCTGCCGCAGGGGGATGCGCAGGCCGAGCCGCTGTGGGTGCAGGGCGGTCGTGTCGGTGGTCGTGACGCTCATGCCGGCACCTCCGCGATCGCGGTCTTCTGGGCGGTGACCTTCGCGTCGGCGCTGTGGCACGCCTCGACGAAGAGCTGCGCCTCCTCGACGCGTCGGGCCGCCGTCGCGTGGTCACCGGACGGGGTCGGGTCCTGGTGGCGCTCCAGCAGGAAGCGGCCGAACTTGCCCTTGGCGAAGCGGTCGTGGAACAGCTCGGTGTCGAAGAACCGCTCCTTCCACTCCCGGACCACGTCGTCGGGGTCCTCGGTGACGTCGATGAACTCGGTGCGCACCAGCGCGCGGGCGGCCAGGACCATCGCCGTGTAGGCGTGCTCCTCGGCTGCGACGGGGTCCGACTCGTCCAGCGCGATCTGGGCCTCGAAGACCTCGGCCTCGGCCCGGACGACCTCGATGCCGAACAGGCTGACGACCTCGCCGGCGCACTCGCCGACGCCGAGGTCGCCCATGGTGAACGGTCGGG
>CAYMGL010000162.1:0-6276 GCA_964389945.1 uncultured Actinomycetota bacterium | reverse complement strand
AGCGGGTTCAGCTGCACCCGGTGGATGTTCTCGACCAGCGCCTCCTTGAGGAGGTCGGTGTCGTCGGTGTCCCGGATGATCGCGGGCACTGTGGTCAGCCCGGCGATGCGGCTGGCACGTAGTCGGCGCTCCCCCGCGATCAACTCGTAGCGGTCCTCGCCGGTGCGGCGCACGACCAGGGGCTGCAGGAGGCCCATGTCACGGATGGAGGTGGCGAGCCCCTCCAGTTCGTCCTCGTCGAAGATCCCGCGAGGCTGCCGAGGGTTCGGGGCGACGGCACTCAGCGGCACCTCGGCGTACGTGGTTCCGCCGGCCTCGTCCTGGGGGATCAGCGCGGCGAGCCCGCGACCGAGCCCTCGACGCTGTGGGGTGTCACTCATGGGTTGCTCCGGTCTCGGACTCGAGGTCAAGGTCGATGGCATCGTGGCCATCCTGCGCGCGTGGCAGGACGTCGGGGGCGAGGTCACGCAAGTGGTCGAGGCCCGGGAGTTCACCATCATCCGGCCGCGCGGCCGGCTGGCTCGGCACGGGCGGTGACCCGAGCAAGCGATCGAGGGCGCTCACCTCTTCGTCCTCAAAGGCCAGCCCAAGTCGCTGTGCGACCTCCCGGGCCAGCCGTGTGTAGGCGAGGGCGCCCTTGCTCGACGGGTCGAACACCGTGATCGGTTGCCCGTAGGACGGTGCTTCGGACAAGCGGACGGTGCGTGGGATCACGGTGTTGTAGACCTGCGCGCCGAAGTGCTCGCGCACCTCATCGACCACCTGCTGCGAGAGGTTGGTCCGGCCATCGAACATCGTCATCACCACGCCACCGACGTGCAGCCCTTGGTTGAGGCTGTTGCCGACCATGGAGACAGAGCGGAGAAGTTGCCCCAGGCCCTCCAACGCGTAGTACTCACACTGAATGGGCACGATGACCTGGTCCGCAGCAACGAGCGCGTTAATCGTGAGCAGCCCGAGCGACGGCGGGCAGTCGATCAGGATCACGTCGTAGAGCGGCCGGACCTTTGCCAGAGCGTCCTTGAGGCGCTGTTCTCGGCTGAACGCCGGAACCAGCTCGATCTCCGCCCCGGCCAGGTCAAGGCTGCTCGGCAGCACGTCGAGCAGCTTCACGGACGTCGGTTCCGCGCTGGATTCGACGTCCTTGCCCTCCACGATCACGCGGTAGGTGCTCGGGGCGCCAGCTGCGGGCCGGAGACCCAGCCCTGTTGTCGCATTGCCCTGCGGATCAAGGTCCACAACGAGCGTCCGGATCCCTGACTGTGCAAGTGCAGCTGCAAGGCTCACCGTCGTCGTGGTCTTGCCAACCCCACCCTTCTGGTTGGTCACCGCGATGACGGCGCCAAGACGGCTCTCGTCGGGGGGTGTCGACACAATGCGTCCTTCTGCTGCTGACCCCATGGCATCGCTGCCACGCGGTCTGGTGTGTTCCACGTGGAACGATCAACCAGCGGCGCGGATGATAACCACCCTTGGTTCGTCTGTGCGGGTCGAGTCTGTCGAACCTGTGGATGACGGGCCGCCGGGCACCCCTGCCACCTGCGCGCGATGCTGCCGGATGGCTGGGAGGGCGGCCTGTAGCTCTTCTCGCCAGCGCTCGCCTTTGATGGCATACAACGCACCATTCGGACGAAGGAAGGGCAGGGCCCACCCCACGAGCCGCTCGAGCGGCGCAACGGCCCGGGCCGTGACAACGTCGAACGTGCGGGCATGCGCCGACTGGAGATCCTCTGCACGCCCGTCGAGCGTTTCCACCGAAATCTCGTGTTCTGCAGCGAAATCCTGCAAGAACGCGATCTTCTTCGAAGTCGAGTCCAACAGCGTGACGTGGAGATCCGGCCGTGCGATCGCAACCACCATCCCCGGGAACCCCCCACCTGTCCCCAGGTCCAGGACGCGCCCGCCGCCCGGCAACAGGTTCGCGAACGCCAGGCTCTCCGCAATGTGTCGCGACTCAAGCTCCTCCAGCGCACGTTGCGACAGCAGGTTGTGCGGCGAAGCTCGGACGGCCGCGGCAAAAGCCGTCAGGAGTTCGTGTTGGCGTTCTGAAAGGTCCATGTCTGCGAGCCTAGTCCGTCTGGCACGCGTTGCGAAGTGCTACCCAGACGGCCTCGATCCCGTGAAATGGGATACCGAAGGCCCTCTACCGGCCGGCATCACACTGTGCGCTTCGCTGGTCGCTCGGCACGACCCCGTTCCACTTCCTGTGCGTGCAGGAGCGACCGCAGGGGCGGCCGGAGGCGAAGAGACGGCCTTGTTCCACGTGGAACGGCGTGTCTCTCACCAACTCGCCGCGAACACGAGGCAGACAAGATCACAATGCGCCATCGCGACAAGACCTGCTGAGCAGTCGGCCTTCCCCGCGAATACCGGCGATTCGGCGACGACTGCCTCGGTTTGCGGCCTTACGCGTGGATGTTTCACGTGGAACACTCTTGCGAGACGGCTGATCACAGCCTCATGGGCGCTTCGTCCGCGCCAGGGAAGGCGACAAGACGCCCCGGGGTGGCACGCGTCCCGCACGCCGTGTCCATGGGCGCAAGGGTGGGCCGCACCGCCCACACGCAACGGGCTGGTCGAAGGTTCGTTCCACGTGGAACTCTGCGGGTCCAGCCTGTCGATGCTACGTCGACACACGTGTGCCCGCTACCGAGAGGCAGCGGGCACTGGTGCGGCGTAGCTGGGGTCAGTCGGCTTCGATGATGACCCGACGCCCAGGCTCGCGGCCCACCGATCGGCTCGAGACGCCGTCCACGGTCGCCACGAGCTCGTGCACGGCCTTGCGCTCGAAGACGTCCATCGGCTCCAGGCGCTCAGAGCCACCGTTGGCGAGCACGTCGTCGATCACCTCGTCGGCCTTGTCGAGCAGCTTCTCGATCCGACGCTCGCGATACCCCTCCACGTCGATGCGGACGCGGGTACGGCGCTGGAACTCACGCTGCAGCGAGCAGCGAGCAAGCTCCTGGATCGCCTCCAGCGTCTGTCCGCGGCGGCCGATCAGTGCGCCGGAGTCGCCCTCGACGACCTCGACGATGGCAGCATCATCCAGGATGCGGATCTGGAGGTCACCGGGGACGTCCATCGCGTCCAGCAGCCCCTCGAGGAAGTCCGCAGCGACGTCCGCCTCCTCGTCCAACTCCTCGACGGTCTTCTGCGGCGCGCCACCACGGCTCCGGCCGGTGTCGTCGTCGCTGTCGGCCTCATCGACGCTGTCCGCGCTGTCCATGCTGTCCGCGCTGCCAGCGGTGTCCATCGAGTCGTCGGACTCGTCAGAAGCCGCCCGGACGCCGTCGCCGATCTCGACCCGGAGGGCGACCGGACCGGTGCTGCGAGGGTCGTAGCCCCGCGTGCGAAGGTGGGTGTCGACGCTCTCACCGGCGTCGTCCGCCGCTTCGTCGATCAACTGTCGGATGGCGTCCTCGAGGCTGTCTGCCTCGAACTCGTAGGTGCGTGCCACGGTTGGTCTCCTGTCAGGATGTCGCCCCGAACGGGCGCGAGGTCGTCGCACCGCGTCCGTCGTGGGCGCGGGGCAACGGGTCGGTTGGTCAGTTCTTGCGGCGCGGGAGGTGCGAACCCCCGCCGGATGGAGAGGTCTTCTTCGGCTTGTTCGCCGACTGGTTGCGCTTCTCGGTGGTCTTGCTGCCGTCCTCGTCGCTGTTCGACGAGCCCTTGCCGCTCTTGCGCGTGCCACCAGAAGTCGGGGGAGTGGACGGCTTCGCGCCGCTGTCACCCTTCCGGGGCGGCTCCTCCTCGCTGGCCGTGCGCAGCATCACGTACTGCTGGGCGCCCTGCCAGATGTTGGTCGTGACCCAGTAGAGGACGACGGCCAGCGGGAAGTTGAACGAGATCACCGCGAGGAACACGGGGAACACGTACATCATGACCTTCTGCTGGGTCGCCTGGGCGCCCTCGGCAGCGTTGCGCGCCATCATCTGGCGCTGGGTCAGGAACATCGTCCCGGCCATCAGCACGATGAGGAGCCAGCCGGGCCAACCAGCGGCACTCACCGAGGCACCGAGCCCCTCGTAGGCCGCGTCCTCGCTGATGAACGCCGTGAAGAAGTAGAACTTCGCGTCGGCCAGACCGGCGACGCTGTCGTCCCCGAGGACGCGGAAGAGGGCGAAGAAGATCGGCATCTGCAGCAGCAGGGGGAGGCACGAGGAGGCGGGGTTGACCCCTTCCTCCTTGTAGAGCTCCATCAGCTTCTCGTTCTGCTGCTGCTTGAGCTTCTGGTAGCGCTCCGGGTCCTTCTTGAGCAGGTCCCGGTCGACCTTGTACTTCTCCTGGATCTCCTTGACCTTGGGCTGGATCTCCTGCATGCCCCGCATCGAGCGGATCTGCTTGACGGCCAGCGGCAGCAGGAGGGTCCGGACGATGATCGTCAGCCCGATGATCGACCACCCCCACGCAGCATCGAACCCGAACAAAGGTTCGAGGATGTTGTGCAGCGTCGTGAGCGCTGTGGCGATGACATCGAGGAACGAGTTCCAGATGCCGGAGAGGAAGCTCATCGTGTGGCCTTCGGGGGAACGTGGTCGACGCCACCGGGGTTCCAGGGGTGGCAGCGCAGGAGGCGACGAGTGGTGAGGTAGAGGCCGCGGACCGGACCGTGGCGCAGCAGGGCGGTGCGGGCGTAGCTCGAACAGGAGGGGTGGAAGCGGCAGCGCGGCTGTCGCAGGGGTGCGGTGAGGCGGTAGAGGTCGACGAGGGCGGTCAGCAGCCACGTGATCGGGTTGCGCGAACGGCGCTCGTGGTCCTCGTCCGGAGCGTGCACATCGTCTGCAGCCTCGTGCTGCACCGGCACGGTCACGACACGACCTCCCGGGCTGCGCCGACCCCGCTGTCCGCGGGGAACATGCTGCGCAGTTCTGCCGCCACCACGGTCGACGTCGTTGCCGCGGTGCCGGCGCGGGCAACCAGCGCCACATCCACGCCGGGAGCGATGCCGACCTCGGCGGCTGCGGCGCGCAGGACCCGCTTGGCGCGATTGCGCACGACCGCGTTACCGACGCGTCGCGAGGCCACCGTGGTCACACGACCAGGGCCCTCGTCGGCGCGTGCACGCAGGTGCACCACCACATGGTCAGCGGCACGACGGCGTCCGCGCCGCAACACGGCGCGGACGTCAGCTGCACGCGTCAGACGGTGCTCGCGCGGGAGCACGCGTCGTGTCAGGCGGACAGCTTCGCGCGGCCCTTCTTGCGGCGACGCTTGACGACCTTGCGGCCGGCGCGTGTCTTCATGCGGGCGCGGAAGCCGTGCTTCTTGGCACGACGGCGCTTGCTGGGCTGGTAGGTGCGCTTCATAGCAGTGTCCGATCACAGGCACGACGTCACGCCGTGCCGTCTGGCTGGGAGTGCGCATCCGGGGCGGCCACATGGGCCTGCAGCTCGTGGACGCGCGATGGGGGAGGGTACGACAGGTGCGGCGGACGCGGCAACCGGCCGTCCACTCCGGTCGTCGGTGAAGGCGCAGCCGACGCTCGCAACGGTGCACACCGGGGGCGCGTGCGGCGCACATGGCGCGCGCCCGACCGACTTTCCCCAACGCGGTCTTGCGGCAGCCCGCCCGCTGTGCCTATTGTCGGCGGTCGCTGTTCGACCGTCGACTGGACGTGGGACCCCGTACGGGTGTTCACGAGGGGGTCTGGCCGGCACTTCCCCAACCGAGACGGCGCCGTTGGTGCGCCTGCACACTCCCACCGCTGGGAGCACGTTGTCCACACCTGTGGACAACTTGTGGATCATTACTCGGATGGAGCAAGGGTGCTGCAGACGATGGACCTCGAGGCCCTCTGGTCAACCGCTCGTTCCAGCGTGCTTCCGGCGGCGACGTCGCCTGCACAGCAGAACTGGCTGAAGGACACGACGGCGGTCGGCTACGCCCACCCCACGGTGATCCTCGCCGCGCCACACCAGTTCGCACGCGACTGGATCGACAGTGAGCTCGGCGACCCGATCGCCAAGGCACTGAGCGAGGCGGCGCACGACGACCTCCAGGCACTGATCACGGTGCAGCCGAACCCCGAGGCGCCCAGCGCCGAGGAGGCCATCGACCTCGAGGAGCCGGTGGAGGAGGACGACCGGCCGCTCGACGCGCCCGGCCGCCCGCCCGGCCCGGTCGTGCACGCCGAGCCGCGACAGGAGCAGCCAGCGAGCGACAACGGCGCCGTCGGTCGGAGCGGACCGAGTGACAACGGCGCCGTCACGACCTCGACCGGCGGGCTCAACACCAACTACCGGTTCGAGGACTTCGTCATCGGACAGTCCAACCGGT
>CAYMGL010000161.1:0-6299 GCA_964389945.1 uncultured Actinomycetota bacterium | reverse complement strand
CGGGCTCGGTGAAGATCTGCAGCAGGTAGCCCTCGTCGTCGCGGTCGACGAGGATGCCGAGGTCCTGCAGCTCGTCCCAGGACTCGTCCACGTCACCGACGCGCTCGCGCGCCTCCTCGTAGTAGGTGTCAGGCACGTCGAGGAACTTCACGCCGCGGGCCCGCATCTCGCGGACCGTGCCGACGATGTCGTTGGTCGACAGGGCCAGGTGCTGCACGCCCGGGCCGCGGTAGTGCTCGAGGTACTCCTCGATCTGCGACTTCTTCTTGCCCTCGGCCGGCTCGTTGATGGGCAGCTTGATGCGGCCCTTGCCGTCCCAGATGACCTTGGACATCAGGGCGGTGTAGTCGGTGGAGATGTCCTCGTCGGAGAAGTGGCGGAACTGGCTGAACCCGAAGATGTCGGCGTACCACTTCGCCCAGGTGTCCATCTTGCCGAGCTCGACGTTGCACACCACGTGGTCGATGCTCGACAGGCCGACGCGGTCGGCGATCGGGTCCGCGTCGACGGCCTCGAAGCCGGGGCGGAACGGGCCCGAGTAGTCGGTGCGCTGGACGAAGCTGTGGAGCGTGTCGCCGTACGCCTTGACGCTCGCCGTGATGATCTTGCCGTGCTCGTCCTCCGACACCGTCGGGGCCTGGTGCGGCTGGGCGCCGCCCTGGACGGCGATCCGGAACGCCTCCTCGGCGTCCGGGACGGTGAAGGCGACGTCGCGGACACCATCGCCGTGCAGGGCGTGGTGCTGGGCGATCTCGCTGATCGGTGTCAGCGCCGTGGTCAGCACGAAGGTGATGGCCTTCTGCTTCAGCACGTAGCTGGCCCGGTCGCGGACGCCCGTCTCCGGGCCCGCGTAGGCGACGAGCTCGAACCCGAACGCGTGGCGGTAGTAGTGCGCGGACTGCTTGGCGTTGCCCACCCAGAACTCGATGGCGTCGTAGCCCTTGATCGGGAAGGTGTCGTCGCTCACGCTCGCTCCTGCGTCTGTCGGCTCCGGTCGACCAGTGTGCCGGTCGATGCCCCGGAGCGTCGACCGGGCGGGCGTGCGATGCACGGGCAGGACCGCCCGCAGGCCGCACGGTGGCCGCTCCCTAGGCTGCCCCCGCATGGAGCGACGAGCCGACCGCGACGTCCCGACCCGCGAGGTCGGCCTGGTCGCCGCCGCGGCGTTCGGGCTGGCGGTCGTCCTGACGTGGCCGCTCGTGCTGCGGCTGTCGACCCACGTCGTGCAGGACGAGGGTGACCCGCTGCTGCAGGCGTGGCAGGTCGCCTGGGGTGGACACGCCCTGCTGACGGCCCCCGGGTCGTTCTTCCAGGCCAATGCGTTCTGGCCGCTGCCCGACAGCCTCGCGTTCAGCGACGCGCTGCTCGGGTACGCACCCGCGGGCCTGCTCGGCTCGGGGATCGCGGCGGCGACCGTGCGGCACGGCCTGCTCGTGCTCGTCGCGTGCACGCTCGCCGTCCTCGGGATGCACCTCCTCGCCCGCGAGCTCGGCGCGAGCCCCGGCGCCGCAGCGGTCGCCGGCGTCGTGTTCGCGTGGGCACCGTGGCGGCTGCAGCACCTCGGCCACCTCAACATCCTGTCCACCGGCGGGATGCCGTTGACGCTGTTCCTGCTGGCCCGGGGGTACCGCCAGCGGCGCTGGGGGCTGGTGCTGGCCGGGTGGCTGGTCGCCGCGTGGCAGCTCAGTCTCGGGCTCGGTGCGGGGCTGTTCTTCGCCTACGCCCTGCTGGTGACGGCACTGGTCACCGTCGGGTGGTGGGTCCGTGCGGGACGGCCGTGGCCCGGCCGCGCGGTGGCGGTCGCGACGGTCGTCGGCGGTCTGGTGCTCGTCGGCACGGTCGCCCTGCAGGCGATGCCCTACCTGCGCGTGCTCGAGGCGCACCCCGAGGCGGTCCGGACCGTCGGCTACCTCGAGATCTACTCGCCACCCCTGCGCGGTCTCGTCGCGGCGCCGGAGCAGAGCTGGTTGTGGGGCGGGCTGACCGCACCGCTGCGTGACGGCATGCCGTGGGCACCGGAGCAGGCACGGTTCGTGGGGCTGACCGCGCTGGTCCTCGGCACGGTCGGGGCCGTCGCCGGCCGCGGCCCCCGGCGGCTGCGGGGCTGGCTGGTCGCGGCCGTCGTCGGCACGGCCGTGCTCACCGTCGGCACGAACCTCCTCGGCGGTCGCTTCACCTACCTCCCGCTGTACGAGGTGCTGCCGGGGTGGCAGGGCATCCGCACCCCCGGCCGGTGGATCACCCTGACGACCCTCGCCCTCGCCGCGCTGGTCGCACTCGGTGCGGACCGCATCGCCGAGGGGGTGCGCGGGCGGTGGCGCGGGCTGCTGCTCGCCGGCCTGCTCGTCGCGGTCGTGGTCGAGGGGACCGGGACGACCCCGGTCGTCGAGGTGCCGCAGCCCGGCTCGCCGGCGGTGCTCGCCGCGCCCGCCCCGCGGCTGCACCTGCCGTCGACCGTCACCGGCGACCAGGTCCCCATGCTGTGGTCGGTGGAGGGCTTCCCCGCGATCGTCAACGGCGCGAGCGGCTTCGTCCCACGCGAGCTCGGCCAGCTGCGCGCGGACGTCGCCGACTTCCCCAGCGCCGCCAGCATCGCCGTGCTGCGCGACCTCGGCGTGCGGTCGGTCGTGCTCCACCCGGACCTGGCCGACGGCACGCCGTGGGCGGGTGCGGGCGACCGACCGACCGCGGGACTCGGCATCACGCGACGCGCCGCCGGTGACGCCGTGGTGTACGACCTCGCGCCCTGACCCCGACGCCGCCCCCGCCGTACCCTCGACGGTCGCGAACGACGAGGAGGCACCGATGGCGCGGCAGCACCCGCACCACCGCCTCGTCGTGGCGCCGATGATGAAGCGGACCTTCCCGGCCTACCGGCAGCTCCTGCGGCGCCTGACGCAGCACACGCTGCTGGTCACCGAGATGGTCAACGTCCGGGCGCTGCACCACGGCGACCGCGAGGCGATCCTGCCGGTCGCGCAGGACGGCCCCGTGAGCGTGCAGCTGGGCGGCTCCGACCCCGCGCTGCTCGGCCCGGTCGCGCGGTGGGCCGTCGAGGAGCGCGGCTACGACGAGGTGGACCTCAACTGCGGTTGCCCGTCGGACCGGGCGACCGACAGCGACGTGGGCGCCTGCCTGATGCGCACGCCGGACGCGGTCGCGCGTGCGGTCGCGGCGATGGTGGCGACGGTCGACGTCCCGGTCACCGTCAAGTGCCGGATCGGCACCGTGGACGAGCCCCTGGACGACTGGGGCGACCACGAGGCGGCGGTGGAGGACATCGCCGCGCTCGAGCGGTTCGCGGACCTGGTGACCGATGCCGGCGCCGCGCGCGTCGCGGTGCACGCCCGGGTCGCGGTGCTCAGTGGCCTGGACCCGCGGGCGAACCGCAGGGTCCCACCGCTGCGGCACGACGAGGTGCACGACCTCGCCGCGCGCCGGCCCGACGTCACGTGGCAGTGCAACGGCGGGGTGCGGACGATGGCCGACGTGCTCGGCCACCTCGACCACGTGGACGGTGTCATGGTCGGCCGCGCGGCATGGGACGACCCGCTGCTGTTCGCCGACGCCGACCGGGTCGTCTTCGGCGACGAGGACGCCGCGAGGCCCGGCGTGCGCGACGTCCTCACCGACGTCCTGCCGCGCTGGGAGGTGGAGGGTGACCAGCCGGGCGTCATCGACCTGCGCAACGTCGAGGGACTCGCCGGGCTCCGTCACGGCCGGCCCGGCGCGAAGGCCTGGCGCCACGGCCTGTCGCTGCTGCGCCAGCGGGGCGACGTCACCGCCGCCGACGTGCTCGACCTCTGGGACGAGGTCGCTGCCGACGTCGCGGACCCGGCCGCCTGATCAGCCGAGGTCGGCGAGGTCGGCCAGGTCCTGCTCGGTCAGCTCGAGGTCGGCTGCGGCGGCACTGTCGCGGATGGTCGCCGGTCGGGTGGCCGCCGGGATCGGCAGCACCACGTCGTCGAGGGAGCGCAGCCACGCGAGGCAGACCTGGTGCGGGCTGACGCCGTGGCGCTCGGCGACGGTCGCGAGCGCCGGGTGGCGCTCGCCCAGCCGGCTCGCGGCGCCCGGCCCACCGAAGGGTGAGTACGGGAGGTAGGTGATCCCGAGCTCGCGGCAGACGTCCAGGACCGGGCGGTCGACCCGCTTCGGGTTCGTCTCGTTCTGCACGGTCGCGACGTCCGTCACCTCCACGGCCTCCCAGACCTGCGCGGCGGTGACGTTGGAGATGCCGACCTCGCGGACCAGCCCCTCCTCGCGCAGGTCCGCGAGTGCGCCGACGGTCTCGGCCCAGGGCACGTCCGGGTCGACGGCGTGGGACTGCAGGAGGTCGAGGTGGTCGACCTCCAGGTGGTCGCACGCCTCCTGCGCCCACGCCCGGACGGTCGCGGGCCGGCCGTCGCGGATCCAGTGCCCCGCGTCGTCCCGGCCCGACACGACCTTCGTCGCCACGAGCACCTCGTCACGGTCACCGTCCCAGCGCCGCAGTGCACTCGCGAGCTGCCGTTCGCCGTAGCCGTTGTCGGCGCCCGGGCAGTACGCCCGCGCGGTGTCGAACAGCCGGATCCCCGCGTCGAGCGCAGCATGGATCGTGCGTTCCGCCTGGCCCGGCTCGAGGTCGTCGGCGTACCCCGCGATCGGCCAGCACCCGAACCCGAGCACGGTCGTGGTGAACTCGCCGAGCGTCGTCGTCTGCATGCCCCGGTCCCCGTCGCGGTCGCGTCGAGCGTGCCCGCGCCGTCGCACGCCCGCCATGGATCGGCCGATCGACCTCGGTCGGACCCGGGTCGGTCAGCTGGCGCCGGCGACGGCCATCACGGCGGCGAGGGTCATGCCGGCGGCCGAGCCGAGGGCGGTCAGCTGGTGCGTGTGCTCGCTCGCGCGCTGGAGCAGCGAGGCGAGGCCACGGAAGCGGGGCCCCGACGGCGTCCGGCTGTGCCGCAGCGCCCGCACCAGCCGTGCGTGGAGCAGCGGCGTGATGCCGACCTCGGCGTCGGTGACCACGTCGTCGGTCGTGCGGTCCGGCTCGCCCGGCACCGCGACGCCGTCGACCGGGAACGTGCCGACGCGACGCTCCACGGCGGTCGCGGCGCGGTGGAGGCGGACGCGGACCATGGCGCTGGTGGTCCCCGTGGCCGCGGCGACCTCGTCGATCGTGCGGCCACCGAGCCGCAGCAGGAGTGCCTCGCGGTCGAGCGGACCGAGGGCCGAGACGGCCGCGGCGACGGCCGTGGCGTCGGTGGTCGCGCGTGTCGTGGTGTCGTGGTCGAGCAGCATCGTCGGGCTCCCCGGGGACTCGTGTGCCTGTTCAGACGCACCAGGTGCCACGCGGGTTGCCACGGCCCGTCGTGACGCGCGCACGTCGCGCGAGTCGGCTCAGCCGTCGAGCAGTGCCATGTCCTCGGCGGTCAGCTCGATGCGGCTGGCCTCGGCCGAGGCGACCGCCGTGGCGGGGCGGGACGACCCCGGGATCGGGATGACGACGTCGGCCTTCGCGAGGTGCCAGGCGAGACACGCCTGCTGCGGGCTGACCCCGTGGCGCTCGGCCACGACCGAGAACGGCAGGAAGTCGCTGCCGAGGTCCTTGGCCGACGACATCCCGCCCAGCGGCGACCACGGCAGGAACGCGACGCCGAGCTCGGCGCACAGCTCGAGCTCGGGCTCGGAGGACCGGAAGGCGGGCGAGAACTCGTTCTGGACGGATGCCAGCGGCAGCATCGAGTGCGCGAGACGGATCTGGTCCGGGTTCGCGTTGGAGATGCCGATCATCCGGATCTTGCCGGCCTCGTGGAGCTCCTTGAGCGCGCCGAGCGTCTCCTCGTACGGGACGTCGGGGTCGGGACGGTGGTGCTGGTAGAGCCCGATCTGCTCGACGCCGAGCCGCTGGAGCGAGGCGTCGCAGGCACGCCGGAGGTGGGCCGGGCTGCCGTCCTTGTCCCAGCCGCCGTCGGGCGTCCGCGTGTGGCCGCCCTTCGTGGCGACCAGGACGCTGTCCGCGTCGCCGCCCCAGGTGCGCAGCGCCTCGGCGACCAGCTCCTCGTTGTGGCCCATGGCGCCCGTCGGCGAGTACGCGTCCGCGGTGTCGAGCAGTCGCACGCCGGCGTCGAGGGAGGCGTGGATCGTCCCCAGCGCCTGGTCGCGCGGCGGCTCCCCCTCGTGGACCGACATGGGCATGCAGCCCAGCCCGATCGCGGAGACCTGGGTGTCGCCCAGTCGTCGCATCTGCATCGTCGTGCCCCTCAGACCGGCGGGATCATGCCGGGCGGGAGGTCGCTGCGGCCCTCCAGCGGGGACAG